>CAJXMY010000010.1 GCA_913056435.1 uncultured Hyphomonadaceae bacterium
CCGATCTCCACGCCGCCGTCGAGGCGTTCCTGGAGGCAGAGGAGCGGGGCTACCCCGAGCACCTCTGCCGCGCGTTCGGTTCGGCGCCCGGCCCCGCGCGCGCCGTGCGGCAGACGCGGGACCGGCTGCTCCGTCGCGGCGCGCGCGACGGCGGCCGCGCGCGGGACACCGTCGACCTCAACCGCTGCCTGCTGCGAGGCTTCCCGGACCGGGTGGTGCGCCGCACGCAGGGCGCAGCGGCCGACGTGCGCACCGGCACGATGGTGGGCGGTCGCGGCGTCACGCTGCCCAAGGTCTGCGACGGCGAAGAGCTGGTGCTGGCGCTGCGCCTGCACGAGGCGGGCCGGCAGCAGCGCTCGCAGGCGAACCTGGTCGCCGCGCTCGCGATCGAGGACCTGGAGCAGGCGGGCGACGGCGGCATGCACGACCTCGTCGTCGCCGAGCTCGACGAAGCGCAGGGGCGCGTGTTCGCCGTCCGGCAGCGACGCTACCGCGACCTGCCGCTGCGCTCCGCGCGCGGCGGGGAGCCCCCACGCGAGGAGGCCCTGACGCTGCTGGCGCCGGTGCTCGCGCGGGACCCGTGGCGCTGGCTCGGAGAGCAGAAGGAGCTCCGGCGGTTCCTGGGGCGCATGTCCTGGCTGGCTGAGCGCGCCCCCGACCTCGACCTGCCGCGTTTCGACGCGGCCGACGTCGCGCGCGCCGCGCTGGACCTCCTGGCTGGCACGGACCTCCGGCAGCTCCGCGACGCCAACCTCAAGGACGTGCTGCTCCATCAGCTGACTCCGCAGCAGCAGCGCACCCTGAAGGCGGCCGCGCCCGATCGCATCGAGCTCCCGACCGGCCGCGCCGCCGTGGTCGACTACACCGCAGAGGCCGGGCCGACGGTCGCGGCCCGCGTGCAGGAGTTCTTCGGCCTCCCCGAGGTCGCGCGGCTCGCCGGCTAGTGCGTCCATTTTGGGCGGCCGGCCACGCGCTGCGGGCAGTTTGCCACAGCCTCCTCAAAAGCGGGTTTTCCGACTCGCCTTATCGAGACCTGTCGTGTACAGCAGAAGCTTCTTCGATTCCATCGGCGGACCCCTATGAGACTGAGCTTGCCAACTCTTATTGCTGTTGTTGCTGGTGGATTGTCAGCGCTGACAAGCTTTTTTCTGCATGCGGGTGCTCAGAACTCGGCCCTGCCGGATGCCGGGTCGGCTTATGAAACCGCCGTGTTTGCCGGGGGCTGTTTCTGGTGCGTGGAGGCCGATTTCGACAAGGTGACCGGGGTCGTCGAAACGGTGTCTGGATATGCGGGTGGCCAGACCACAGATCCGACCTACCGGACACATAGCCGGGACGGGCACCTGGAAGTCGTGAAAGTGGTTTATGATCCGGAGCAGGTGACTTACGAGACGCTGGTGACCTATTTCCTGCATCACATCGATCCGACTGACGAAGGCGGGCAGTTCTGTGATCGCGGCCACAGCTACACGACCGCGATCTTCACATCCGATGCGTCTGAACGGCGGACTGTTCAGAGAACGTTTGACCGGATCACAGCACAGCAGACTTTGCCGGGGCCGATCGTGACCCGCATACGCGACGCCGTGCCTTTCTATGAGGCTGAAGCCTATCATCAGGATTATTACCGGAAGAACGCAACGCGTTACAATTTCTATCGGAAAGGGTGTCGTCGGGATGCCCGCATCGAGGAGGTCTGGTCCGCCGCACCCGGCTCCTGAGACCGTTCAGAAGCGCCCCTTGTTCTGCGGGCTCTGTCACCCCAGATAAACCGCGTCAATCAGGAGCGAACGCATGACACCACTGACTCCGGCGAGCGGTCATATCAGCGATGCCACCGACCAAACCTTTATGACGGATGTGGTTGAGGCGTCGCAGACCCAGCCTGTCCTTGTCGATTTCTGGGCGCCGTGGTGCGGACCCTGTAAGACACTCACTCCGATTCTGGAAAAGGTGGTGACGGGCGAAGCCGGCAAAGTGAAGCTGGTCAAAATCAATATTGACGAGAACCCCGGTATTGCGGGTCAGTTGGGCGTTCGCTCCATCCCGGCGGTTTTTGCCTTTGACAAGGGGCGTCCTGTCAATGGGTTTCAGGGGGCGCTGCCGGAAAGCCAGATCCGCCAATTCATTGATCAGGTTCTGAGTGGTACGGACGGGGCAAAAGAAATCGAACAGGCCGTCGTTGAAGCCGATGAGAAGCTGCAGGCAGGAGATCCCGGCGGCGCCGCTCAGATCTATGGTGCGGTGATTGAAGCCGACAGAACCCATGCGGGGGCCCTGGCCGGACTGGCACGCTGCTATCTTGCGAATGGTGATGCGGCACGGGCTCAGCAAGTCCTCGATATGGTGCCAGAGGATAAAGCCAATGAGGCGGCGATTAAGTCCGTTCGCACCGCCATCGAGATGATGGCTGAGGCCCCTCAGGACGCGGAGATCGATGCCGCGCGGGCTGAGGCGCTCGCAGATCCCGGGGACCCGGCAAAGCGTCTAGCGCTGGCAGAAAAGCTTATGGCGCATGGTGATCTGGCCGGAGCCAGCGCGGAACTTCTGGCGATCCTGTCAACAGACCTGGAGGCCCTGGAGGGTCAGGCGAAGGCCAAGCTGCTGGAGATTTTCGAGGCAGCAGGTCCGAAGGACCCGGTCACGGTGGACGGGCGTCGTCGCCTCGGCTCTTTGATGTTTTCCTGACCGGCCGGCAAAACTGCTCGACTTTTTGGCCAGGCGCTCCATTTCAGATGGGTGCTTGAGGAGGGCCCAGTCGTGGCCGAGCAGTATCACACTCGTTCTGACCTGCCTGATGTGCTCTCGGTGTTCCCGTTGGCCGGTGCGCTGCTTTTTCCCCGCTGGTCTTTGCCGCTGAATATTTTCGAGCCGCGTTATCTGAACATGATCGACGATGCGATGGCGGGCAACCGGCTGATTGGCATGGTGCAGGCTGTTGGAGGGAACCGGGCCTTGCCGGATCTGGCCCGGGTGGGGTGCGTTGGGCGTGTGACCTCCTATTCAGAGACCGATGATGGGCGTTACCTGATTTCCCTGACCGGGATTTGCCGGTTCACGATCCTGTCAGAGAACGAGATCGCAACACCTTATCGTCAGGTGACGGTGTCGTGGTCGGAATTCATTTCGGATCTTGTCCCTGCACCCGAGTCGGATCTCCCGTCTCGCGAGGCCCTGACCGAGGCGCTCAGTCGTTACTCGAAAAAGAATAATATGGAAGTTGACTGGGAAGCGGCTGAGAATGCTCCGATCGAAACTCTGATCAACGCCCTGAGCGCCGGCTGCCCTTTTGGCGTCATGGAAAAACAGGCGCTGATGGAGGCACCATCTGTGGCGGAGCGGGCGGAAACGCTGATTATGCTTCTGGACATGGACCTCCCGGGAGAGGATAAGTCGACTTTGCAATGAGCGATACTGATACATCCGAGTCCAGACCCTTCCCTTGCGGGGTTGACCCCAGATTGCTGGAGCGTCTGGTCTGTCCCGTCACGCGTGGTCCCCTTGTGTTCGACGCGGACCGTTGCGAGCTCGTGTCCAAGCAAGCCAGATTGGCTTATCCGATCCGGGATGGCCTACCCATCATGTTGGAGAGTGAGGCTCGGGATCTCAGCACAGATCCAGCATGACCGCTCACACCTGGCCGGTCCGGCTCGAATTCTCCCGATCTGCGCGAACCTTGGTCGTCACCTTTGATGATGGGCTGACGGTCACCCTCCCGTTTGCGCACCTGCGTCGAAACAGCCCGTCCGCGGATGTTCAGGGGCACGCAGGGGGCCCAAAGCCGCCAACCCCGGTTATTCCCCCGGACCTGACCATTGAGCGGGCAGAACCCGTTGGGCGTTATGCCGTACGGCTGTTTTTTTCAGATGGTCATTCCAGCGGCCTGTTCACATGGCCTTATCTGCGTCAACTGGGGACAGCGCAGGCGCCTTCTGGTGTCGCCAGCTGAAGTCACCTCCGGACCTTACCGACGAACAGGAAAAGCCTTATATCAGAGGCAGCACAGGGCTGGCTTGTCCGAGGACGTCAGTTATCCGCCGACCTTAAGTTCCGTCAGGGGGCTGGCGCTGGATTGGATCGTGGTCCTTTCCAACTGGCACCCACCTAGTCTCTAGGTCGACGGGATACGAGTACAGAGACGGCATGATCGGTCCTGTGTGCCCGTGGGCGGGGGATACCTAGCTCACCCGGCGTGCCTGATTGGCCCAGTAGGGTTCACGCAGATCCTTTCTTAATATCTTGCCGGATGGATTTCGCGGCAGTTCGCTGATCTGCTCCACCGTTTTCGGGCATTTGTATCCGGCGATCCGCTCCCGCGCCCAGGTGATGATGTCGGCGGCGCTGGGATCACAGCCCGGCTTCGGGACGATCAGGGCTTTCACAGCTTCGCCCCATTTTTCATCCGGGACGCCGATAACGGCAACATCCGCCACATCGGGATGGC
Organism: uncultured Hyphomonadaceae bacterium; assembly: GCA_913056435.1. Taxonomy (GTDB): domain Bacteria; phylum Pseudomonadota; class Alphaproteobacteria; order Caulobacterales; family Hyphomonadaceae; genus Henriciella. Next base: position 4,445 of record CAJXMY010000010.1, read on the forward strand.
TAAATATCGCATTCTCAACCTCCGCAGGATACACATTCTCTCCGCCGGACACGATCATGTCCTTCACCCGGTCATGAATGTAGAGGAAGCCATCCTCATCGAAATATCCGGCATCTCCGGTATAGAAGAAGCCATTCTGGATGGCCTCCTCTGTGGCATCCGGCCGGTTCCAGTATCCCTTCATGACGAACCCCGCTTTAATGACGATTTCACCCACCTCGCCGGTCGCAACATCCTGACCGGTTTCGTCGACGCACCGGACCTGAGCATCAGGATAGGGGATGCCGCAAGAGCGCAATTTGCCCTTGGCTGGGTCATGAGCTTCCGGTGGCAGATAGGTGCCTGCCCCGACGGTCTCGGTGAGGCCGTAAAGCTGAGTAAATCTCGCGCCCATGACATCCACAGCTGTTTTCAGCAGCGCCTCTGCGATTGGCGAGGCGCCGTAAAAGACCTGTTTCAGGGACGAGAAATCGGTTTTCAGAAAATTGGGATGCTGGGTCAGGATCAGGATCACGGCCGGAACCCAGAAAGCATGATTGATTCGCTCTTCTTCGACCAGGCGCAGGATTTCGCCCGGGTCAATTTCGGGCAGCACAATGGTCTTGGCCCCCTGGGCCGCAGCAAGAATACCGACATTCACGCCGGCGACATGGAACAGGGGCATGGCGTTGAGAACGGCATCCCCGCTGTCATAGCTGGACCAGGCAAGCTGACCGGCCTGACGGAAGAAGGCCAGACAATTATTATTTGTCAGCATGACGCCTTTTGGCAATCCGGTTGTCCCTGAGGTGTAGAGTTGAATGACGTCATCTTCGCCGTGCGTTGTGATGCCAGGGGCCGTCTGCTCCTGATGATCCCGCCAGTCTGCATAAAGCGGCCAGTCGGCATGGGGGGCGTCCAAAGCGATGATGGTCGTCAATTCAGGCAGCTGATCCTTGATCTCATCAATGAGATCGTAGAACTCCGCCCCGACGAAGAGCAGGCTGACATTGGCATCTGACAGGATGAACTGAACTTCGGGGGGCGCCAGCCGGGTGTTCACAGCATTCATGACCGCGCGTATTTTCGCGGCGCCGAACATCATCTCATAATAGATGCTCGTATTCTTGGCGAGGTATCCGACCCGTGTGCCCGGTCCGATCCCGAGGCTACGCAGACCATGGCCAACCTGATTGGACCGTGCGTTCAGCTCTGCGAAACTGGTGGCGTCGCCCTTGTAGAGGAAAGCCGTCTCATCAGGACGCTGTTCGGCCTGCACACGGGGTATGTCTGCCAAATGTGGCATGAGCTCGCTGTTGATCATGTCGCCCTCCCTCAGCGGATATCTGGTGTCCAGCCTGCTGGACCATCTGACATATTCACGATAGCGAACTGCGCCAGACGATCCAGTTTTTTAAAATGCCCGAGGAGGACTGTTAACATGAGCCAAGGATTTTCGACCCGAGCCCTGCATGCCGGTGCGGCGCCCGATCCAGTAACAGGGTCACGGGCCCAGCCGATTCATCAGACGACAAGTTATGTTTTTGAGAACGCCGAGCATGCCGCAAAGCTTTTTGCCCTGCAGGATTTTGGCAATATTTATACCCGGATCGGAAATCCCACCGTGGCGGCGCTTGAGGCTCGGATGACCGATCTTGAAGGGGGCACGATGGGACTTGGTGTGGCTTCCGGACACGGCGCACAGTTGCTGGCCTTCCATGTCTTAATGGAGCCCGGAACCAAGATTGTGGCGGCCCGCCAGCTCTATGGCGGTTCAATCAATCAGCTCAGCCACGCCTTCAAGAAATTTGGCTGGCAGGTTGAATTCGTTGACATCAATGACCGGTCGGCCCTGGAAGCCGCCATGGATGACAGCGTCCGCGTGGTTTATTCTGAGAGCCTCGCAAATCCAGGCGGGGTGGTCACCGATATGGAAATGGTCGCAGACGTGGCTCACGCTCACGGTGTTCCCTATCTGGTCGACAACACGATGGCCTCTCCCTATCTCTGCCGTCCGCTGGAGCATGGGGCGGATCTGGTGGTGCACTCTCTGACGAAGTTCGTCGGCGGCCACGGCAATTCCATTGGCGGTGTGCTGATCGACGGGGGCCGGTTCGACTGGAAGGCTCAGGGCGACAAGTACCCGACGCTGACCACACCTCAGGCCTACTATAATGACCTCGTCTTTGCAGAAGGGTTCGGGGCTCTGCCTCTGGGGCCGGACGGAACAGAAATCGACATCGCTTTCTCAATTGCGTCGAGGGCGTTCAGTCTGCGTGATCTCGGTCCCGCCATGTCTCCGTTCAACGCCTTTATGATCCTGACAGGCTGTGAGACACTCCCTCTGCGCATGGACAAGCACTGTGCCAACGCACTGAAGACGGCGCAGTATCTGGCCGGTCATGAGAAGGTCAGCTGGGTCCAGTATGCCGGGCTTCCAGGTGATAAATATTATGATCTGGGACAGAAATATTGCCCCCGAGGCGCGGGTGCCGTGTTCACCTTTGGCCTGAAGGGGGGGCATCATGCCGGCGTTCAGCTTGTGTCTGATGTTCAGCTGTTCAGCCATCTGGCCAATATCGGTGACACGCGGTCACTGATTATTCACCCTTCATCAACCACACACAGCCAGCTCTCTGACGTTCAGAAGACAGCCGCCGGGGCGGCGCCCGACACGGTGCGGCTCTCGGTTGGTATTGAGGATGCCGAAGACATTATTGCGGATCTTGATCAGGCGCTTGCCAAATTGCCGGACTGATCGGTCCGGGTCGGTCCCCGGGCCTTCGACGGGACGAGAAAATCCAGAGAGGGGCTTTGCGACGCCCGACCGCATCCCTATCTATGAGTCTGCGTGATACAAAGTATGCGCAACGAAGGCATCTATCGTCGCCGAGGATCGGGACGGGGCAGATGGCCGACAACTGAAACTGGTCCGGGGTCGCTTGGCGAACCGGGTTTGGAACAGGAGGATGAAGTATGGCGAATAAAACCGCCGGGGCCCTCGCGCTCAGCCCGGAGCAGGGACTCAGTCGTTATCTGAGCGAGATTCGCAAGTTCCCAATGCTCAGCAAGGATGAGGAATTCATGCTGGCGAAGCGATGGCGCGAGCATGAAGACACCGAAGCCGCGGAGAAGATGGTCACGTCACACCTCCGGCTCGTGGCAAAGATTGCGATGGGGTATCGTGGCTATGGGTTGCCGATGGCAGAGGTGATTTCCGAAGGCAATGTGGGTCTGATGCAATCGGTGAAGAAGTTCGATCCGGACAAAGGCTTCCGGCTGGCCACCTATGCCATGTGGTGGATCCGGGCCTCCATTCAGGAATATATCCTGCGGAGCTGGTCCCTTGTGAAGCTCGGGACAACGGCCGCGCAGAAGAAACTGTTTTTCAACCTTCGCCGCATGAAAAGCGAGATCAACGCGCTCGAAAATGCACAGCTACAGCCTGAGCAGGTGAGCCATATCGCAGAGAAGCTCAATGTGTCGGAGAAGGATGTGATCTCCATGGACGGTCGCATGAGCGGCTCAGACGCCTCCCTGAACACCCCCATGGGTGCCGAAGGAGATATGGAATGGCAGGACTGGCTGGCCGATGAGGAGCCCAATCAGGCTGACGAGTTTGCCCGGACGCAGGAATTCGACGCCCGCATGCAATTACTGGGTGAGGCGATGGCCGATTTGTCGGAAAGAGAGCATCATATCCTGACGGAACGCCGCCTGAGCGATGAGCCGAAGACCTTAGAGGAACTGTCGGCTGTCTATGGTGTCAGTCGGGAACGGATTCGCCAGATTGAGGTCCGTGCTTTCGAGAAATTGCAGAAAGCCATGCAGAAAAAGGCTCGCGAGCAAGGGCTGCCCTCCGGTCATTAGGTCCGGATCATGGTATGGTGGCGGCTTGGCAGATTGCGGCCTTCGGGTAGGAAAGATTCATGACCCGCTTGGTCGCTGAACACATCGAAACGCCGGAAGATCCGCGGATAGCGCCTTTTCGGGGGATCCGGGAACGCGATTTACACAGAACGGGTGATGGCCGGTTCATTGTGGAGGGCCGCGTTGCTCTCGATATTTTGCTGCGTCGTTCACGATTCCCGGTCGAAAGTGTCCTGATCCGCCGGTCCCGTCTGGCCGGTCTGGAAGGTCTTCTTCGGATGTTGCCAGAGGGGGTTCCGTTATATGTCGCGGAGCCGGAGCTGATGTCGACCATTGCAGGTTTCCCCATCCACCGGGGCATCCTGGCCTGTGCCAGCAAGATCGCCCCTCAACCTTCCGGCATGGCGGCGGATGCGCGCACGGTCCTCATGCTGAATGGGCTCAGCAATCACGACAATGTGGGAGCGGCGTTCAGAAATGCGGCCGCGTTCGGCGTTGATCTTGTCCTGCTGGATCACACCTGCTGTGATCCTCTGTACCGCAAGGCCATACGGGTCTCCGCCGGGACCAGCCTCTGGTTGCCCTACCGCCGAGGCGGAACGGGAGCCGAGCAAATTTCTGAGCTGCGGTCAGCTGGCTTTGAGATCTGGGGTCTCACCCCGTCCGCAGAAGCTTCGAAGCTTTCTGACATGACCGTACCGCCGCGTCTCGCGCTCCTTCTTGGACCAGAGGGGCCGGGCCTGTCCGGTGATCTTCTGCGGGTGTCTGAGCCGGTTCGGATCCCGATGGCGAAGGGTGTTGACAGTCTTAATGTGGCAACTGCGGGGGCGGTGGTCTTGAACCATGTGTTCACTCAAAGGCGGGCAAGCGTCCATAGGCCATGATTTTGAGGGCAATGTCGGGCCCATGGGAGTGATGCGGCATATGTCCTGCCTCGGGCAGCGCGATGAGCTCCAGACCGGCGATCTGGTGTTTCAGGCGGCCAACATGCAAGGCGGGATTCAGAACCGTGTCCTGCGCTCCGGAGAATACCGTCACAGGGACGGAAATGTCGGCATATCGGGCCTGTTGGGCTGCGAGCTGGGCCTCAAGATGAGTGACGTCCATGGCATTGGCCCGGAAGTGTGAGGGGCGGAACAGCAGGGCGATGCCGGCCTCTTCAAAGTAGGATGGTGGCGGCGGATCCGGTGCGAAGACGGATCTGATTCCGCCATTGGCCTGTGTTGGTCCCAGCAGGGGAACCAGCTGGTTGAAAACCGGCCCGACGATTGGGTGGCCGGCATAGCGATTATGCCAGGCCTGACCGCCCCCGCCCCATTCATGGGAGACGGGCGCAACGAGGATCAGGCCCCGAACTTTTTCAGGATAATCCAGCGCCAGCCGGAGCGCCACGGCCCCGCCAAAGCTGTGACCGACAATGACTGCCCTTTCATCCGGGGCAAGCTGATCGAGCACCCCGGCGGCCAGCCGTGCCTGGACGCCGAGCTCGTATCCATCACGTGGACGTTCGGAAAATCCATGACCCGGCCTGTCGAGCAGCAGGACCCGGTGGGTCTCCGACACCCGGGGGGCAAGAGTCGCTTCGAATTCCCGCGCATTTGCGGATGCCCCGTGCAACATCAGAACAACAGGCCCCGTTTGGCCAGAGGTGCGAACGTGCATCCGCACACCATCGACCTTAACGAAAGTATCTGAGGGGTGGTCTTTCGCGACCCGGGCATTGTAGAGGGCCGAACTGATGCATCCCGACAGGACGAGAAGAAGGGCGGCCAGAAGGAGAATCAGAATGATTTTCATACCGGGTGGCCTTCTGCTGCCTGCTCCAACTGGTCTAAAGCGCGGCGTGCTGCTGGAAAGAGAGGGTAAAGGTCAAGCGCCCGGCGATAGGCGGTCATGGCCTCCTCTTGGGCGCCGAGGCTTTCGAGGACGGCGCCAAGGCCTGCCCAGGCCCGGAAATGACGGGGTTCGAGCCGGAGCGCTTCATTGACATCGCGCAGCGCCTCTGGGTAATTTTCATCCGCGAGGAACAGCGTGGCGCGACGGTTCCAGGCTTCCGCGTAGCCCGGTTGTATAGCAATCACCCGGTCATAAAGAGCTCGTGCCAAAGCTGGATTTCCCTGAGCCTGCGCTTCAACGGCCCGAGCCATGACCAGATCGGCGGCGGCCGACCCGCTTTCCATCCAGGCGTCCCATATATCTTTGGCGACCTTGCCGGCTTCCTCCTGCGTCTCGGCCGACCGCAGCTCATCGAACATGCCTTGCGACGGGCCAAAATCTGGCGCCTGAACCAGAAGGAAACTCGAAAAGACAAGCGATGTCCACATCGCCCTGACTATGGCGGAGTATCGTAAGGCTGCAAGGGGTGGCGGCGTTTGGACCCGTGATTTTGTCAGTGGTTCCCTGGTCACTGTCAGGGTGGGTCCTGATTATGGAAGAGGATGGTGACACCCCTGGCCATGACGCTTGGTGCAGCGGGTCCTGCGCCTCATAGATGACCGGCCCTTTGCAGGTGAGATCATAGCCCTGACCCGGTTGAGCGTTTTAGTCCCAGATCCGTTGTGAGTATCGATTATAGGCTGTGACCTCGACCTTTGGCAGGCTCACTGCGCTTTGAAAGACTTCTTCTTCCAGCCAGGTGCATTCGGCCTCAAAATCATCCGTGATGGTCCACCAGACCTTGCCTTTGGGCAGGTCATCCGGGCGCCATCGATAGCCTCGCGCTTTGAGCTTTTCCTTGGCGTGATAAGGCGACCCAAGGGCCTGGATGAGGAAGTCTTTCCGGGAGGCCGATTTTCGAACGGCCGAGAGGACGCGGTCTCCTGAAATGGGAAGGGTCTGTGCCAGTAGGGCGATACAGGCCTCACAGTCCGCTAAGGCTCTGTGACCGTCAAAAAACCAGCCAAATTTCATGCCGAGATAATCGAGCTTTCCAGCACTCATGCCTTCTGCTGTCCAGTTCACGCCCCTCAGGCTGCAGGCCCAGGGTTTCTCAGCAAAGGCCGGCCAGTGTTTCTCCACCATAGGACGGTCAAAGGCGGCATTGTGCGCGATGATGAGATCGATATCCTTAAGCAGATCAAGCACGGCACCTTCATCAATACTTTTCCCCGCCACCATGTCCGGCGTAATGCCGGTGATTGCGCGGGCATCTTCCGAGATTGCCACCCCGGGTTCCCGGAAGCCCTGGAAGGCCCGCGCATTCTGTATCTCCAGGACCCGGCCCGTCTCGGCTTCATAGCTGAACGGCAAGAGTGCCAGCTGGATGACTTCATCTGTTTCTGCTGAGAGTCCGGTGGTTTCGACGTCGAGGGCAGCGGCATACCTGACACGGGCATTGGTGGAATTGTTCAGACGGTCGGGAAGTGAAAGCCGCCTCAGTAAACGCCACTCATCGCCAAGCTTATCCAGATCGTCGCGCAGGATGTCTTCAGCAGAGAGGTTGAAGAGATCATAATCATTCATCCCGCCAGCCTAACCATTTCTTCCGTTAGCTGGCTATTACAATGTTGTCGTCGAGCCGGGTCTCTTGGACAGTACGCCTGTCGCGCCATAACCGGGAAAGTCCTGCTGCATTAGGCGGGGTCACTCCGGGGACGGGCCGGAAACTTCAACCCCGTCTCGGGTTCTGCGCGGGGTGCACGCCGTAGACGCTGCGAAGGCTTTGATATGACCTGTCCGCAGAACCTGCTGGGGGCTTAGAAGTTCCAATCCGGGTCCGGACACTGCATCGTCAGTCCTTTTGATCTGGACGTGCCACCTTGCTGCATTGCCCTAAGGTGACTGCAGTGTGATCGGCCAGACGACCTGATCCCGGGGCGGCCAAGGTGTCGCCTTTAGGCGGTTGAGTGAACCGGAAAAATGGTGGTCGATACTAGGTTCGAACTAGTGACCCCTGCAATGTCAATGCAGTGCTCTACCGCTGAGCTAATCGACCGATCCAAAGGAGCGTCGTCATCCGATTTTGCTGCACTGGAGTCAAGTGCGCGGTGGCAGAAGTTTCACGCCGCCATTACCCTTTCGACCTCGTCGACAAGTTCCCGCAGGTGAAAAGGCTTTGACAGGACTTTGGCGCCGGCAGGTGTGGGTGTCGCGCCGGACAGGGCTACGGCTGCGAAACCGGTGATAAAGACGATTTTCATGGCCGGATCGAGTTCCGCCCCGCGTCGGGCCAGTTCGATCCCATCAATTCCCGGCATGACGATATCGGTCAGGAGCAGATCAAAGACTTCCCGTTCGAGGGCCTCGAGAGCACCTTCTCCATCTTCATAATCCTGAACGTCGTGGCCAGCCCGTTTCAGAGATGCCGTCAAAAAACTCCGCATCGCATCATCGTCCTCGGCCAACAGGATCTTGGTCATCAGGCTTACCCCTCAGCTTTGAGATCCCATATAGCCCTAAATTCGGTAAATCGGGAGTGAACAGGATGCAAAGCCTTGACCCGGACGGCAATTAAAGAACCTTAGAGGCCATGGTATCCGCTCCAGATCCAAGACTTGATGAGGTCGCCCGGCCGGCCGGCCCGGCTTTCCAGTTGCAAAGACCGGGGAGCAACCGCGTACCGTTGATCCTGATGTCTCCTCACAGCGGTGACTATTACCCGGAGGCCTTCCGCCAACAGCTCCAGGTTCCCATTCAGGATGTCCGCAGGACAGAGGATGCTTTTGTTGACCGACTGTTTGAAGGGGGGGTCTCAAAGGGCGCAACCCAGCTGAAGGCTGTTTTCGGTCGCTGTTATGTCGATCTCAATCGGGATGCCGGGGAACTTGATCCGGACATGTTTGAGGGGGGCCTTGGACGGTCGCTTGGGGTGCCGAGTGCCCGGGTTCAGGCAGGTCTTGGCTGCCTTCCGCGCATAGGGGCCAGTGGAAAGCCCCTCTATGCCGCAAAACTGACCAGGGTCGATGCGGACCAGCGTCTGGCGAGTGTTCACGCGCTCTATCACGGTCAATTACAGGCCGAGATGGCGCGCCTCTTCGAGGATTGGGCGGATATCTATCTGATCGACTGCCACTCCATGCCATCCCGTCAGCCCGGAAGACCCACGCTTCCTGATATTGTGCTGGGTGACAGGTTTGGCTCGAGCTGCGATGCTCAGCTGACAAGCCTTGTGGAACGGACTTTGCGTCAGTTAGGATACAGTGTTGTCAGAAACGCGCCCTATGCGGGCGGATATACCACTCGAAGATACGGGCGACCGCGCCGCGGGGCGCATGTCCTGCAGATCGAAATCAACCGTTCTCTGTATATGAATGAGGCCGACGTTGTGCCGAATGGGAACTTTGAACGGGTTCAGAATGATATGACGCGGTTGAGCGAGGCATTGGCCGAGTTCGCTCTTGAGCAAAAAAGCTAAAAAAAAACCGCGCCGGTCGGCGCGGTTGATAAGGTAAGGGAGGAAACGCCATGAGGCGTTGCACCGTGGTGCCCGCTCTCCTTCGGTCTTCGGGCTAAGAAACTCAAGTCAATTTTGAGCTTAGAGCTGCCTTCCGGGGACACTGGACCAAAGATGGGCAGGATTCGGGCATGCAGTGCTGAAATTGCGTCAGTTCTGATCAACTTCCCTCATGAAGCGGCACGGGATTTGCTGTCCTCGCGGGGAGCATCCTGTTTTGGGACGCACTTGACCATGGTTTGAAACGGAGAACGGAAAATGGCGGACAATACCGATCTTCATGTCGGCAAACGGCTGCGGCGCCGGCGGCGGTTGCTCAGCATGACGCAGCAAGAACTTGCCAATGAAGTCGGCGTTCGCTTCCAGCAGATCCAAAAGTATGAATGCGGCGCGAACCGGGTGACGGCATCGCGGCTTTTCGAGCTCTCAAAGGCGTTGCACGTGTCCGTGCAGTATTTTTTCGACGGTCTGTTAAGGGATGGGCTGCCGGAGCGGGTGGCCAATGATGTCGAGGGCTTGGATGGCGATTTGATGAGCCAGAAAGAGACGGTCGAGCTGGTGAGAGCCTATTATCGGCTCGGTGAGCAGCCGCGGCGGCGCCTGCTTGACCTGGCCAAAGCTCTCGAGGATGGCGGTAAGAAACCTGGGGCGGCTTGACCGACTGCCCGGGCTGTCGCACATCGACAGCCATGCGCGCGCTTCTTGATTTCGATGCCGTCGGCGTTGCAACGATGATGGCAGATGCGGCCAGAGCCGTGACCCTTCCCCTGTTTCGGGCCGGGGTCTTCGTCGATAATAAAGCGTCACGGGGGTATGATCCTGTGACAGAGGCGGATCGGGCAGCCGAAAGAGCAATGCGAGATATTTTGGCTCGGTTGCGCCCGGACGATGCAATTGTTGGGGAAGAGTATGGGGTGACGGAGGGGTGTTCTGGTTGGACCTGGTATCTCGACCCGGTTGATGGCACCCGGGCGTTCGTGGCAGGCCTTCCGGTCTGGACGTCGCTGATTGGCTTGGTGTGTGCGGATGGAGATCCTGTGGTCGGGGTGATTGATCAGCCGATCCTGGATCAGAGATATGTGGGTTCGCCACATGGCGCGACTCTGACCGAACGAGATACCGAAAGCGCTCTATGCGTTTCGACATGCAGCGATCTTCGAGAAGCCGTGATATCAACAACCGACCCCTTTATTCTCAGTCCTGCGGAGCAGGGGGCCTGGACCCATTTACGACACACGGCGAGGATCACACGTTATGGGTTAGACGCCTTCGCCTATGCGCGGTTGGCTGGCGGCACAATCGATCTTGTCGCAGAAGCAGGACTTCAGCCTTATGATATGGCGGCCCTCCTTCCTGTTGTGCGCGGAGCAGGCGGTCTGGCTTGCGACTGGCGGGGGCAGCCAGCAAAACTTGGTGACCAACTGGTCTGCGCAGCCACCCCGGAGCTTCTCGATCAGGCCCTGCTTTCACTTCGTCGTGCTGCGTGTTGACGTTGGTCCGATCTAGCCAGATACTGAGGAACTGAGTTAGGGAGAGGGAGATGAGCAGCAGTGCAGCCCCTCCCGCCGCTCAGGTGGCACAAGTGCGTCGCCGGCCGAGAGCCTGGCGGATCGTGGATATCATTGAACCGAGGGCTTTGCGCGTGAAGCTCACCGCGGTCGTCTCGGCGCATAGTGGTGACGCCCAGGCGGCACGAAAGGAAATCGTCGATCTTCTGCATGGGTCTCTGTTTCGTGGCCGAATGATTGCGCAGGAACGCCTGGAGCAAGGGGCCGATGGTCTTGATACCGCTCGATTGCTGAGCGCTGTTCAGGATGAGGTCCTCCACGCTCTTTATGATTACATCACCACCCATGTATTTCGGGCACGCAACCCCACCGAAGGGGAGCGCTTATCTGTCTTTGCCACCGGGGGCTACGGGAGAGGCGTGCTGGCGCCTTCGTCCGATGTCGACCTGCTTTTTATACGTCCTTATAAAGCCAGTGCCCACGCTGAGAGCGTGATCGAGTATATGCTCTATGTCTTATGGGATATGGGCCTGAAGGTCGGACATGCGTTCCGCACGCCTCAGGAATGTGTTCGTCTGGCGCGTGAGGATGTGACGATCAAGACCAGTCTTCTGGACGCCCGGTTTCTGTTTGGGGATGCCCGGTTGGCTGAGGAAACCGCAAGTCTTTTTTTGGAAAAAACAGTGCTGGGGGAGGATGCCAGCTTTATCGCGGACAAGCTCCAAGAACGTGACACCCGACACGAGCGACAGGGCGACGTCAGATATGTGGTTGAGCCAAATGTGAAAGAAGGAAAGGGGGGACTCCGTGACCTCCAGACCCTGTTCTGGATCGTTAAGCACATGCATCCCACCACGACGAACACCCTTGAAGATGTCATGCGCACGGATGTCTTCACCGATCACGAGAACGTTGTGTTCATGCGTGCGGCGCGATTCTTATGGACGGTCCGGTGCCATCTGCATTTCCTCACCGGGCGGCCCGACGAGCGATTGAGTTTCGATTTGCAGCCCGAGCTTGCGGAACGTTTGGGATATCGAGATCGGAAGCAGCAGCGCGGTGTCGAGCGTTTCATGAAGCGCTACTTCATTGCGGCAAAGGATGTGGGCAGTCTGACCCGCATTCTAGCCGCAAAGCTCGAGGCCGAGCAGAAGGCTCAGCCGGAGGGGTGGCGCCGTTTTTTGCCTCAGAACCAGACGCAACCTCTCACCGATACCCCGTTTGAGATCAACGCTGGCAGGGTTTCTGTGCGGCATCGTGCGGAATTCCTCAAAAGCCCCGAGAATTTGATTGGCCTGTTTCGGGTCGCGGATCAGGAGAGACGGGATATTCATCCCGATGCGATGTCTCTGGTCACCCGGAATGTCAGGCTGATTGATGCCGAGGCGCGGACCAGAACATCGCTCCGCGAGGCGTTCTTCGATATCCTGTTACAAGGCCGAGACCCGGGGCTGGCCTTGGATCGCATGAATGAAACAGGGGTTCTGGGTCGATTTTTGCCCGAGTTTGGCGGTATCGTCGCTCAGACTCAATTCAATATGTATCACTCCTATACGGTTGATGAGCATACGCTGCGGGCCGTCAAACATATGGCCGCGATGGAGCGGGGTGAGTCAGGGTTTGAACTGGCGGGTCAGCTCTTTCCGCTGGTTCAGAACCGCCGTGCGCTGTACCTGGCCATGCTGCTTCATGATACCGGCAAGGGATTGGGCGATCAGCAAATTGAAGGCATGAAGACGGCACGCAGCGCATGCAAGCGTCTCGGCGTCGAGGCCACAGAAAGAGACCTGGTCGCCTGGCTGGTGGGCAATCATCTTGAAATGAGCGAGACAGCGCAGAAGCGAGACATCTCGGATCCGCGCACCATTATGCGGTTTGCGGAACTGGTGGGTGACCTTGAGCGGATGCGCCTGCTCTATATTCTGACAATTGCCGACATCCGCGCTGTAGGCCCCAATGTCTGGAACACGTGGAAGGGGCAGCTTCTCGCGGATCTGTATCACAACACCGAGGCGGTCCTCAGAGGTGGACGAACCGATCAGCAGACAGTCGCAAATGAGCTGCATGCTCGGGCATTGGAAAACCAGTCGGCCGTTAAGGAGACAGCGGGGGCTTTGCCCGGTCTCTTGCTGGAAATGGAGGACCCCTACTGGACAGGTTTCGACCAAGCCACACTACGCGCACATGCAGAACTTTTATCGCGGAACGACCCTACGGTGGTCAGCGTGACCAGCCGGCCCGGTAGTGGCGGAACCGAGGTCTTTGTTTCGGGTCCGGACCGCAGGGGTTTGTTTTCGCGGCTGGCCGGTGCCATTGTTGCCCGAGGGGCCAACATCATTTCGGCACAGGTCTTTACCGCGAAATCCGGCTGGATCGTCGATGTGTTTGTCCTCCAGGATGAAAACGGCGCCCCCTTTGCCCTTGGCGATACCTCAAGGCTGAAGCGCCTCGAGGAAGCCGTTCGCCTTGCTCTGGAGGGGGAGGACCCTATTCCAGCCCCCAAAATTCGCCCGAATCCCCGCAAGGCGGCATTCTTGGTTGAACCATCGGTTGCCTTTCTCGAAGATGTCTCTGCCGAAAGTACCGTGATCGATTTGGCAGGACGTGACCGGCCAGGGCTTCTGGCAGATGTCGCCGGTGTGTTAACCGATTTTGGGGTCAGCATTGTGTCCGCACATGTCGGATCTTACGGAGAGCGCGTCTTTGATGCGTTCTATGTCAATCTTCCCGACGGATTTTCCGAGGAGGCAAAGGAGTCTTTGAAAAATGACCTTCTTGCGGCACTGGGAAGACAGGAACCAGATGCGCCGTCAACACCTGCGCGCAAGCTGAAGCGCGCGAGCGCCGCCAATAGTTTCTGACTTCCGGAAAGACGTCCACTATGAGCCTGCTTCGAAATACGTTGACACAATCGGGCTTAACGTTCGGCAGCCGCATACTCGGATTTCTGAGGGATATTTTCATCGCGTCGAAACTGGGTGCTGGTCCCATAGCAGATGCATTCGTCACAGCATTGATGTTTCCAAATCTTTTTCGGCGTGTTTTCGCCGAAGGTGCCTTCGCACAGGCCTTTGTGCCCGCCTACGCCCGAACACTCGAGGCGGAAGGCCCGGAGGCGGCAGCAGAGGTCGCCCGCCAGACCCTGCGCGCCCTTTTTGCGGCCACAGCGGCTTTGACCATTCTTGCGCAGTTGGCCATGCCCCTGGTGATGCATGTTATTCATGCAGGCTACAGTGCAAGCAGCGAAAGCTTTCGTCTGGCGGTTGTGCTGACCCGCATTACGATGCCTTATCTGGCGTGTATGGCGCTTGCAGCGCTGCTTTCCGGCGTCTTGAATGCCGCGGGGCGGTTCGCCCTGTCAGCAGGGGCGCCCACCCTGCTGAATGTCTTTCTGATTTTTGCAGCCCTCTCCGGGACAGGGGCCGGCCAAACGGCCTACCTTGCCTCTTGGGCTGTATTATTTGCCGGCCTGGCCCAGGCTGCTTTACTGTGGTGGGGTGTTCGGCGACAAAAGGTCCGGCTTTCGCTTGGTTGGCCGCGTCTGACCCCCGACGTCAGGCGGATTATTGGTCTTGCGATTCCTGGTACCATCGCAGCGAGCGGCATGCAGGTAAATATTCTTGTTTCACAGGCTTTGGCCAGCTTTGAGGCGGGGGCCAAGTCCTGGTTGTTCTATGCAGACCGTTTATATCAGCTGCCACTTGGCATTGTCGGCGTTGCGGTAGGTGTCGCGATCCTGCCGCGATTGGCACGGGCAGCGCGCGGCGGTGATGGAGCAGCCGGACATATACTTATGGATAACGGCATCGGTCTGGCCATGGCGTTGACCTTGCCCGCTTCTGTGGCGCTCATGCTGGCACCGGATTATTTGATTTCTGGCCTTTATGAACGGGGGGCTTTCCTTGCAGAAGATGCCCGGCAGGCCGGGCGTGCGCTGGTCCATTTTGGGTGGGGCGTCCCGGCCTTCGTCCTGATTAAGGTCGTGGCGCCGGCTTATTTCGCCCGTGAGGACACCATGACGCCGATGCGGTATTCTCTGGTGGCAATCGGCCTTAACACCATAGTCGGAGCTGGCCTCTTCATCTGGCTAAGATCCTTGGGGCAGGATGGGTTTCCGGGTTTGGCCATAGCCACGAGTTTTGCGGCCTGGGTGAATGCAGGGGCCTTGATGATTGGCTTGTATCGGCGCGACTGGTATCGCCCGGGTGGGGCTCTGGTCTTCCGTCTTGCCGCGTCCCTGGTCGCCAGCCTTCTTATGGGGGCGGCCTTATATGTTTTACGGCTCGATCCGAATTTGATGACCGCTTTGGTCCCGGGAAGCCGGTTCGTTGAGGTGATCATATTCATCTTAATTGGCATTTGCATATATATGGCTGGGGCCCTGGCTTTTGGCGCCGTTCGTTTGAAGGATTTTACATCGGTGAAATAGGCATCCGGGGATTTTCGGCTGGCTAATTTGCCGAAATAGGCTAAGTGCGGGGCGCATGACTGATAAGACATCCTATAGAGGGCCAGCGCGCGTTTTTTCCGGTATTCAACCCACCGGAAACCTGCACCTTGGGAACTATCTCGGTGCTTTGAAGAAATTCGTCGATCTGCAAGAAGGCGGCTGGGATGGCCTTTACTGCGTTGTCGACCTTCACGCGATTACCCAGCCTTATGAGGTTTCCGATCTGCCTGAGCAGACCCGGCAAATCGCTGCCGCAATGTTAGCTTCGGGTTTAAGCCCTGAAAAATCGACAATCTTTGTCCAGTCTTCTGTGCCGGCTCATGTAGAGCTTGCCTGGATCTTCAATTGTGTAGCGCGCATGGGCTGGGTCGAAAAGATGACCCAATTCAAGGATAAAGGCGGGGAGAACTCAGAACGGGTATCGCTGGGTCTGTTGGCCTATCCCGTTTTGCAGGCCGCTGACATTCTGGCTTATCGCGCGACCCACGTGCCGGTTGGTGAAGATCAAAAACAGCATTTGGAATTGTCCCGAAACATCGCGTCTCGTTTCAACCAGCAATTCGACGCACCAGGCTTTTTCCCGGAGCCCGAAGCACTGATCAAGGGACCGGGCGCGCGGATCATGAGCCTCAAAGACGGCACAAAGAAGATGTCTAAGTCGGACCCCTCCGATCTGTCACGCATCAACCTGATCGATGACGCAGACACGATTGCGCGCAAGATCAAAAAAGCCAAAACGGATTTGCTGGGAGATATGCCCGTTGATGTGGCCGGCTTGGAGGGCCGCCCTGAGGTCGAAAATCTGGTCAGCATATTCGGGGCCCTTTCCGGACAAACGGCTGAACAGGTTCTGGACGAATTTGGTGGCAAAGGGTTCGGTGCGTTTAAGCCGGCCCTTGCAGATGTTGCCGTTGCACACCTCGCCCCCATAACAGAGGCGATGCGGCGATACATGGCGGATCCGGGCGAAATAGATCGTCTCCTGGCCGCGGGCGCAAATAAGGCCCAAGCCGCATCAGAGCCCGTCATGAAAGAGGTCCGAAAAATCTTGGGTTTCTGGCATGCAGGCTAGCGCTCCGCGGTCGATGCTGGTTGCGATCCTGTTGGCGGTCGCAGGGTGCGGGAAAGCTTCAGATCGACCCATTGTGATCGTGGACAAGGCCTTCATATTCGAACCTGCAGCGGGGCGTGATGTGACATTGGGAGGCGTTACCCTGAGGTCCCGAATGGGGCCCGGTCTTCGCCTGGTCTCGGCAGACTCACCTCAAATCGCAGCGATCGAATTGCATTCTGTCGACCGGGCTCAGGGCGGCATGACGAATGCCCATGAGCACGGCCTCGACTTCTCGCCAGACGGGGAGCTGATTCTCGGGCGTGGCCGGGACCATTTCATGATGTTTGGCCTGCCGCAGGCGCTGAAGCAGGGTGATCAGGTGGAGCTGAATTTGACGTTCCAGAGCCATGGGGGTCTGTTCACGCAGACCGTGACAGCCGGTGTGGTGAGCTTGTCAGACGTTCCTGTTTCCGATCAAAGGCATCGTGAAAGGCATTGATCCGGGGGACAATCTCCGTTCGGAAACGCCGGCCATTGAAAACGCCATAGTGGCCAACACCCGGCTGAATATAGTCTGATTGCATCGACTGGGGGATATTTCGGCAAAGATCGTGGGCGGCTTGTGTTTGTCCGATACCTGAAATGTCGTCTTTTTCTCCCTCGACGGTCATTAGGGCAACAGTTCGAATGGCGCCGGGGTCCACTAAGCGAGTATCCCGGTAATAGAACTTGCCCATTGCCAGCCTGTGTTCCCTGAAGACCTTTTCGATTGTCTGGAGATAGAACTCCTCACTCAGGTCCAAGACGGCCAGATATTCATCATAAAATGCGCGATGTGTTTCGGCGCTGTCTTCATCGCCCTCGACCAGATGATCAAAGAAGCGTGCCTGCGCATCAACATGACGGTCCCAGTTCATATGCATGAAGCTCGTGAGCTGAACAAAACCAGGATAGACCCGACGCATCATGCCGGGCCAGGGCGCCGGCACGGTATAAATCATTTTGTTCTGGAACCACTCGTAATCCCTCTGCTCCGCCAGCAGGTTGGGGACAGTGGGTGACTGACGAGCATCTATTGGACTTCCCATATAGGTCATGGTCGCGGGGAGGTTTCTGTCGCCATCCTCCGCCATCATAGATATGGCGGCAAGCACTGGCGGTCCGGGCTGGCATACGGCAACCACGTGGGCTCCGCCACCAACGGCAGCCAATATCCAGCGAACATGATCAATGTAGTCGTCGAGATCGAAACGGCCGATCCAGACCGGCGCCATTTTGGCGTCTGTCCAGTCTGAAATGAAAACATCATGGGTTGGCAGGAAGGCCTCAACAGTGCCTCTGAGAAGGGTCGCAAAATGTCCTGACAAAGGGGCAAACAGAACAAGCCGAGGACGATCCGCCGGGGTGTTTTCCGTCTGGAAGTGAATAAGCTTGCACCAGTGAGACGACCAGACCGGGACAGGCTTCACGGCACAGCTCTGTCCATCGATCACCGTGTGACTGATTTGCCATTCGGGTTTTCCATAATACCGGGTTGCACGCTCGAAAACGCTGGATGCGGCCAAGAGCCTGCGTCCGAGACTGGTCTGCCGAACAGGGTTTGAGGGCACGTCCAGAAATGCACGGGTTCCCTTTGCCATGAAACGATAGGGTGTCATGGCCGCTCGATTCATTTCAACCAGGGAGTAGAGCATGGGTCGGACTTTCGTTTGCTGCGCTGCAACATAGACGCCCTGTCCACAAAGGCAAATGTTTCCCGTACATTTTCCCAGCAGCTAATCGCCTGAGATGGGCCTGATATGTTCAGCCAGACAGCTGGCGACCTGATCGGGTTGGTTCTCATCTGACAAGAAGAAGCTGACCATCTTCCAATTCGGGTCCATTAAATAGACGAGCGAGGTATGGCTGATCGTGTAGCCAGCAAGGCTTTCCGGCAGGTCTACTTTTTCATAACCCACGAAGAACGCTTCAGCCGCGCCCTTGATCGCATCGGCACTCCCGGTGAGGCCGGTCAGGTTTTCCGGAAATGCGGTGGTTTCAACATACTGCGCGAGTGCTGCGGGGGTATCCCTCTCTGGATCAACAGAAATGAGAATGGTTCGGGGCTTGGGGAGATCATCGGGCAGAAGGCGCAAGGCGTTTTTCAGGGCAACGAGTGTGGCTGGACAGACATCGGGGCAAAAGGTGAAACCGAAAAAAACCAGCGAGTATTGACCTTTGAAATCGTCTTCTGTCCTTGGAATGCCTTGGTGATCAACCAGTGCAAACGGGCCACCGATTTCTTCCGACGAGCGCGCCTGACAACTTGCCAGACGAGCGCTTTCAGACGCAACCGAACCCTCAGGACGGGAACAGGCCACCATCAGCATGCCACTCGCCAAGGCGGCATTTATCTTTATCTTGCTCATGACCCTGTCTATGGGAACACCCACCCAACTGGGCAAGGGGCTTAATGCCACACGAGGGCCTGCATGCCGGAATTTAACACCCGCGAGACACTGGAAACGCCTTTTATTGGTCTGCTGCCAGAGGGGTTGTCCGGTGTGGGTTCCGCACGGGGGCGGGCCCGATTGGCGACGGTGATGACATTACGATGGCTGGCCGTGGCCGGGCAAACAGGCGCTGTGCTGTTTGTTTATTTCGGTTTGGGGTTCAGCTTGCCCCTGGGTCTTTGCTTCGCCACCATTGCCGCATCGGCATGGTTGAATGTTTTTCTGGCGTTTGCCGCGCTCAGTTCTCAACTGC
>CAJXMY010000011.1 GCA_913056435.1 uncultured Hyphomonadaceae bacterium
ACCAGGTTGTCAACGGGACAACCAGTGGCGGGGTGACGGTGAATGACGTCGTTTTCCATGTGGCGCAGGAAGATCTACCCTTCGGCGGAATAGGTCCTTCGGGGATGGGGTCCTATCATGGCCGGGATGGGTTCATGGAGTTCAGCCACAAAAAGGCGATCTATACACAAACCGGCAGTGAAATGTTGGCCATGATGCGGCCGCCCTATGGCGACGCCTTTCGCAAGCAGATCGCCGGGCGAATGAAGAAATAGGCAGCTCGCCCCCGGTTGCGGTCGGGGGCCTCCGTTACTTCAGGAAGTCGGGAATGTTGTCGCCAAAGCCGCTTTGATGTTCCGGGGCCGGCGCAAGGATAGGGTCGTCATCTTTTCGACGCTCAGAACCACGGCTGGGCCGTTTCTCCACGCCACTATTTTTCACGTCGGAACGCTGTTCCACCTTTGTGGGCCTGACGCCGGGGGGCGGTGTTCCGCGGGACGCGGCTTGCTTTCTAGGGTCGTCGGATGACCCTTTGGCGCCGCGGCGATGCCGCTCCCGGTCCCGACCGCCACGTCGCCCGGGGTCACCGTCGCCCCTTCGGCCGCGGCCCCGTCGAGCGGTGTCCTCGGGCAGGTCATTGAGTTCAGCCTCGAGCCCATCCGGCATGAACGCTTCAACGTCTGTGCGGATAAGACCCAGGACGCCCCTCCAGGACTTTTCGTCTTCGGGGCCAACGAGAGTAACACTCTCCCCCAGCCGCCCCGCCCGGCCCGTGCGCCCAATCCGGTGAACATAGTCCTCGTCTTTCGGTGGAGGGGAATAATTGAAGACATGACTGACGTCTGGGATGTCGAGGCCACGAGCAGCGACGTCCGAGGCGACCAGAAGCTTCAGATCGCCGTCACGAAATTTTTGTAGGGTCTCCATGCGCTGGCTCTGAGCGAGGTCCCCGTGGATGGGTTCTGCCTGATAGCCGTGTTTCGTCAGAGATTTGGCGACGATATCGACCTCGCGCTTCCGGTTGCAGAAAACAATGCCGTTCTTGATCTCCCGTGTGTCGATAACCCGTCGCAGAGCCGTTCGCCGCGCCTTGTCGTCGCCGCGTGGTAATTTCACCACGTACTGCGTGATCGTATCTGCGGTCTGAGATTGACGGGCGACCTCGATACGTTTTGGATTTCGCTGGAAGGTCTTCGCCAGACGGGCAATTTCCTTGGGCATCGTGGCTGAGAACAGGAGCGTCTGGCGCCTGGGAGGCAGCAAGCTGCAAATCTTTTCGATATCAGGGATGAACCCCATATCGAGCATGCGGTCGGCTTCATCAATCACAAACACTTCAACCGATGTCAGAAGGATCTTGCCGCGCTCGAACTGGTCGATCAGGCGACCGGGGGTTGCGACGAGGACATCGACCCCCCGCATGAGTTTCTTCTCCTGATCCTTGAAGCTGACCCCACCGATCAACAGCGCCATGCTGAGCTTCAGATCGGCGCCATAGGCGTCGAAATTTTCGGCGACCTGGGCGGCTAGCTCACGCGTTGGACACAGAATCAGACTGCGCGGCATCCTCGCCCGAGCGCGCCCCTGCGCCAGTCGGTGAAGCATGGGCAGAACAAAGGCAGCTGTCTTCCCCGTACCGGTCTGGGCGATGCCGGTCACATCGCCCCCTTGGATCACGTGTGGGATGGCCTCTTCCTGAATGGGAGTCGGATGCGTGTATCCAGTTGATGTGACCGCACTCAGGATGCGCGCATCCAGTCCGAGATCATGAAATGTTGTGTCCGTCAAACCGCTTGTCCGTCCCACTGCTCATGCGCCTCGCCGGCCATGTTCGGCCGATTGCCAACCCGTTTGATCAGCGGCGCGCTGAGTGCCGTGTAATATAGAAAGGCCCGCCTTACTAGGCGGGCCCGTGATAAAGGTGCGAAGAGGAATCAGGCGGCGTCGGCCAAATTCTGATTGGCAAAATCCCAGTTTACCAGATTATCGAGGAAGCTCGCCATGTAGGTTGGCCGGGCGTTCTGATAATCCAGATAGTAGGCATGCTCCCAGACATCCATGGTCAGAAGCGGGGTTGTTCCTGCTTCCGTGAGCGGCGTTTCGGCATTGGGCGTTTTCCGGATCTCAAGTTTGCCGTCCTTCAGCACCAACCATGCCCAGCCTGAACCGAACTGCGTACCCCCGGCAGTCTTGAAGGCCTCGGAAAAATCCTCGTAGGATCCAAAGTCCCGATCAATCAGCTCCGAAATACGCCCTGTCGGACGGCCACCGCCTCCTGGCTTCATCGAATGCCAGTAGAAGGTATGGTTCCAGACCTGTGCCGCATTGTTGAACAGGCCCGCTTTGGCTGGGTCACCCGCTGCAGTCTGGATGACTTCTTCAAGGCTGGCGCCGTCCAGATCGGTCCCCTCGGTCAGCTTGTTGAGATTCGTGACGTACGCATTGTGGTGTTTGCCATAGTGAAAATTAAGGGTGTCCTCCGAAATGTGTGGGGCGAGGCCGTCTCGGCTGTAGGGAAGGGCGGGGAGGTCAAAGGCCATTATTGGGCTCCATGCAGGTTTAGAATTGTCGCAGCGTCGCGTAGCATACATATGGGGGGGATGGCGACCACAACCACCCTTCAAGGCGCGACAAGTTGGACAAAACTTGACCAGAGGATACGCCGCGTCGATGAGGCACGCTGGCTATCGAGTCGCTATGCGGCGTTGGAACAACGTCGTGCTTTGATCGCCCTTTACAGTTTCAATTATGAGCTGGCGCGTGTGCGGACGGTGGTATCGGAGCCCGCTATGGGCGCGATCCGGTTCCAGTGGTGGAGGGACGCGCTCGAGGACCTCGGACGAGGAACGACGCGGCGTCACGAGGTGGCAGAAGCGCTGGATGATGCTATCGTGCGGGGCCATCTTCATCTGGGAGGTCTTCGCAGCCTGATTGATGGATATGAGGCCGCCTTCGTCGCTCGGGACCGCGACTTGGAGCCGGAGGCCCAGCTCGCTTTGCAGGCCGTCCGAGTATTTGCCTCCGCGCACAGCTGGGGTGAAGCTCTGATGAGCCTCGCCCCGCATTGGGCGGGGTTGCGTCGTGGCGAAAGGCTCGGTTTTGGACCGGTGGTTCGGCGTGTCCCTTACCCGCTTCGTCCGGCCGTTGCCCATTTTCGACTGAGACGAATCTATGCGTCGGGAGATGTCGGTTATCCCATTGGGATCCGGATCTGCATTTTCCGCGCCATGCTCACTGGCCAAGTTTGAAGTGAACAGTGTTCACTTTTTCGCAAACATGGCTAATGACAAAGGTGAGAGTGCACTGGGAGTGGTCAATGTTGCGTCAAAAATTCGGTTTTCTGTTGCTGGCGGCCAGTTTAGGCCTCACCGACCTTGGCTCGGCCCAGACCCTTGAGGAGGCCATCCGTCTCGCACATCTGAACAATCCCCAGATTGAAGCGGAACGCCGCAATGCTCAGGTGGCCCAGGAACGACTGGAGCAGGCCCGGTCATCACGGCGGCCGCGGGCAAATTTTGCCGGAAGCGCCGGTTTCGAAAGTGTGGACAGCAATCAACCCTTTGCTTTTGGCCTCGGCGACCGTGCGCTTGCTTCAGCCCAGATCGAAACAACGCTGCCGGTTTACACTGGTGGGCGTATCGAATCGGGCATCCGTCAGGCGCAGGCCGGGATCGAGGTGTCCGATGCCCGGCTGAGTGGTGCGACGCAAACGCTGATCCTCGACGTGGTGACCGCCTATGTCGATGTTGCAAGGGATCTGGAAGCGCTCAGGATCCGTGAGAACAGCGTTCTTTTATTGACCGAACAGGTGCGAGCGGCACGGGACCGCTTTGAGGTTGGCGTGGTCACACGAACTGATGTGGCGCAGGCAGAGGCACGGCTGGAGGGTGCGCGGGCGGGTCTAGCAAGTGCCCGGGCAATCCTCGAGGCGAGCAAAGCGACCTATATGCTGCTGGTCGGTGAACCCGCTGGGAATGCCCTTCTCGTTCCCGAGCCCCCGACGATCCCTGCTGCATTTGAAACTGCCTTGGATCAGGCACTCATCGCAAACCCTGACCTTATTGCGGCCCGGTTTAACGAAGCCGCTGCCGCCGAGACCATAGAAGCCGCCCGAAGTGAATTGCGGCCGAGCGTATCAATCAGAGGAACCGCAGGTTTTCAGGAAAACTTCAATCAGAATTTTCGCGATACCAGCATCGCTGCTGTCGCTCAGGCCACGATCCCGCTTTATACCGGAGGGCAGGTCGCCAGCCAAATTCGAGTGGCGCGGCTGGAGCGGGATCGCGCGCGGTTGCAAACACAGGCGCTCGAGCGGCAGGTTCGAACCCAGGTGGCTCAGTCCTGGTATGCGACCCGCGCGGCTGAGAGCAGTATCGCAGCTTCGAACCGGCAGGTGGAAGCCGCTGAGATCGCATATCAGGGCGCGCAGGAGGAGCTGTCCGTGGGTGTGCGTACAACCCTTGATGTTCTCGATCAGGAACAACAATTGCTGGATGCCAGACTGAATCTGGTTGCGGCTCGCCGGGATGCCGTTGTGGCCGCCCATCAGTTGAGGAGGGCCATGGGCGTGTTGTCCCGGGATCCGGCCGGACAGGTGAGCAACCTACAGTAAGATGTAACCGCTTATTAACGCACAGAGGGCTAATTCTTAACGATTAGGAATCAGCAGCCCGGGCAATGCAGTATGGCAGAGCGTGCACATAAAGAGCCAACCATGGAGGAAATCCTCTCTTCCATCCGCAAAATCATAGCCGATGGCGACCGGCCTGCGGCTGTCATGGCCGAGCCAGCGAATGAGTATGAACCAGACGCGCCGGGGGAGGAGTCAGGTTTGGTTTATGATGATCTGCACCCCGATGTGTTCCCGGATCTGAGGTCTGAGACGGATTTCGAGGCCGATGACGTTGAGGCGAAAGAGGACTTTATGGTCTTCACAGATTTGCCCGATCTGGAGGCAGACATGAACTTTCAATCAGGTTTTGATGGTCCAGCGCTGTCCGTGGAGCAGGGGCATGTCGATCCTCCGGTGTTGCCAACTGAGGAAACGCCTTCTGGGCCTGCTCATGTCCAGCCCCTGACAGATATACGGACCGCAGAAACTGCAGCCGGTTATCTCGCTAAATTGCTGTCGGAGATTAATTTCGACCCGAAGGCCGCCGGTGAACAGACCATTGATGCTTTGGTTCGCGAGTTGCTGAGGCCGATGATGAAGGAGTGGCTGGATGAAAACCTTGCCGAGATCGTTGAGCAGCAGGTTGAGACAGAAGTTCGCCGTATTGCCAGCATGGCGCGCTAGACCCATCGGGGACAACTGATTAAGACGAGGAGCGCGCCGGTGACGGCGCGCCTTTTGTTTTCGACCAGACACAGGTTTCACAGATGATTGAGCAGCGCTTCGATCCGCAGGCCCACGAACAGCGAATATATCAGCGTTGGGAAGAAGCCGGATGCTTTCGTCCCAGCGGTGACACCAGTGCGGAAGCCTACGCCATCATGATTCCGCCGCCTAATGTGACCGGAAGTCTGCATATGGGGCATGCGCTGAATAACACGCTGCAGGATATCCTGGTGCGTCATGCGCGTATGCAGGGCAAGAATGTTCGCTGGCAGCCCGGTATGGACCATGCAGGGATTGCGACCCAGATGGTAGTGGAACGCCAGCTCGGGGAAACCGGGAATGCCGGGCGTAGAGAGATGGGGCGTGAGGCCTTTGTCTCCAAGGTCTGGGAATGGAAGGAGAAATCCGGGGGAAACATTCTCAATCAGCTGAAACGTCTCGGGGCTTCCTGTGATTGGGAAAATGAACGATTTACGCTGGACGAAGGCCTTTCAGAGGCGGTCCGACGGGTCTTTGTGGAGTTGTATGACCAAGGACTGATTTATCGTGATAAACGGCTCGTGAACTGGGATCCCCACTTTCAGACAGCCTTGTCCAATCTGGAAGTGGAGAACCGAGAAACCGCCGGCCATTTCTGGCATTTCAAATATCCGCTGGAGAATGGAGAAACTTACCAATTCCCCACATGCTTTGATGCGGACGGTGTTCCAATCGCTTGGGAGACCCGCGATTACATTTCCATTGCCACCACACGGCCAGAAACCATGCTGGGCGATGGTGCCGTGGCGGTCCATCCCGATGATCAGCGATACGCTCCCATTGTCGGAAAGCGCGTTCTGCTTCCTCTGGCGGAGCGCTATATTCCGATCATTTCCGATCCTTATCCCGATCCCGATTTCGGATCCGGCGCGGTGAAGATCACCGGGGCCCATGATTTCAATGACTATCAGGTCGCCAAGCGCAACGATCTGCCCTTGTACATGCTGATGGATGAAGCAGGCCGCATGAGGCAAAGCCTCGACCGGGACGGCCGGAATGTGATGCCGGAGAAATATGTTGGCATGGACCGCTTTGAGGCTCGGAAGGCTGTTGTCTCCGACATTGATGCGCTTGGCTTGATGATCATGGTGGAAGATAAGACCGTTCAGCAGCCTTTCGGCGATCGCTCGAATGTAGTGGTCGAGCCGATGCTGACGGACCAATGGTATGTGGATGCGGAAACATTGGCGGCACCCGCGATCGCAGCGGTGCGTGAACGTCGCACCGTCTTCACGCCAGAGACCTGGGAAAAGACATTCTTCAACTGGATGGAGAATATTGAGCCTTGGTGTATTTCCCGGCAACTCTGGTGGGGGCACCGTATCCCGGCCTGGTATGGTCCGGATGGCGAGGTCTTCGTCGCGGAGACAGAGGATGGGGCTGCTGCAGCGGCGGAGGCCCACTACGGGACGCCGTCAGAGTTGGTTCAGGACGAGGACGTTCTTGATACCTGGTTTTCCTCAGCCCTGTGGCCTTTCTCAACGCAGGGTTGGCCGGAGCAGACACCGGACCTTAAGCAATTCTATCCCGGTGCGGTGCTTGTTACGGCTTTTGACATTATCTTCTTCTGGGTGGCCAGGATGATGATGATGGGCCTGAAATTCATGGATGGCGAAGTTCCTTTCAGGGATGTCTACATCCATGCCATTGTTCGTGATGAGACGGGCAAGAAGATGAGCAAGTCCGAAGGCAATGTGATCGACCCGGTGGATCTGATTGATGGCATTGATGTGGATGCCCTCGTGGCCAAGCGGACCAGTGGGTTGCGTCAGCCCCAGCGGGCACCGGCCATTGAGAAAGATACCCGCAAGAGGTTCCCAAAGGGATTTGAGGCTTATGGAGCGGACGCGCTCAGATTTACCCTGGCGGCGATGGCAACCAAAGGACGGGATATCAATCTGTCGGTCGATCGCGTTGCTGGATATCGCAACTTTGGTACCAAGCTGTGGAACGCCACGAGGTTTGCACAACTCAATCAGGCGGTTTTTGGAACGGAGTTGGCACCAGACACGCTCAGCTTATCGGTCAATCGCTGGATCGTGGGCGCGGTTGGAGACTGTGAGGCGCGCATAACCGATGCTTTACGGGATTACCGCTTCAATGATGCCGCCGACGCCATCTACCACTTTATCTGGGACGTTTTTTGCGACTGGTATCTGGAGCTGACAAAACCCCTTTTGCAGGGAGACGCACCGGACGAGAAGACTGAAACGCAAAAGGTTCTGGGATGGACGCTGGACCAGATTTTCAAGTTGTTGCATCCATTTTCGCCATTCATCACCGAAGCGCTTTGGGAGCAGACCGCAGCGCGGGATGGCTTTTTGATGCGGCAGGCTTGGCCGGGACCCAACGGCGCGGCCTGGAAGGACGCTGATGCTGCTGAAGAAATCGACTGGCTGATCCGTCTGATCACAACGATCCGTTCTGTCAGGTCTGATGTGAATGTTCCGGCCGGTGCCAAGGTGCCGGTCGTTCTTGTCGGGGCCTCCGACAAGACTGCGGGACGCGTGACGGCGAATTCCGGACTGATTGCCCGGCTCGCGCGGCTGGAAACCTTGAGGCTGGCGGATGAAGCGCCAGCGGGGTCGGTCAGAACGGTTGTGGATGGGACAACGGTGGCGCTTGCAATAGCGGACCTCATTGACAGTCAGGCGGAGATCCTGAGGCTCGATAAACAGCTGAGCAAGCTGGGCGGCGAGGCTATGGGGCTGGAGAAACGGCTCGGAAATGAAGCATTTATTGCGAAGGCACCAGCCGAAGTTGTAGAGGAACAGCGCCAGCGGCTGGCCGAGCTGAAGGCCACGCAGACCAAGCTCGCTCAGGCCCGAGCCCAGCTGGCGGACTTGTAAAGACATGAGGGCCACCATCACCCTTTTGACGATTTTTGCAGCGATGTTTCTTGGTGCCTGTGGATTCTCGCAGTCGTCTTCTGAGCCGAACCCGGAGCCTGCATGGCGCTTGGTCATTCACGGTGGTGCCGGGGTGATTTTGAGGGAACACCTGACCGTTGAGGAGGAAGCTGCCTATCATGCCGCGCTACGGACCGCTCTAGAGGCTGGGGCGGAGGTTTTGCGGTCCGGTGGATCGGCTGTTGATGCGGTTCAGGCTGCGCTTGTCCCGATGGAGAATGATCCGCGGTTTAATGCGGGGCATGGAGCTGTTTACACAGCCGACCTGCGACATGAACTTGACGCCTCCATTATGGATGGCCAAGGCCGCAATGCGGGCGCTGTTGCCGGGCTCAGCCGGGTCAAGAACCCCATTCGCGCGGCGAGGGCTGTCATGGAACACTCTGAACATGTCATGTTTGCGGGGGAGGGGGCCGATGCCTTTGCTGAAACCTTCGGTCTCGAAATGGTCGAGAATGCCTATTTTGGAACGGAACAGCGGCGCATTGCGGTTCAGAGGGTTTTGGAAACTCGTTCTCGGACCAGTGCGGATAAATCGGGCACAGTGGGTGCAGTGGCCATTGACATGGCTGGAAATCTGGCGGCAGCGACCAGTACAGGTGGCATGACAGCGAAAGCACCTGGTCGTGTTGGGGATGTCCCCCTTATCGGAGCCGCGACATACGCGCAGAACGGCGTCTGCGCAGTGTCCTCAACCGGTCATGGCGAATATTTCATTCGCGTTGGCGTGGCGCGGGCAATCTGTGCCCGGCGCGAATTAAAGGACGAAAGTCTGGAGACAGCGGCTGAGATCATCCTGTCTGAAGTTGCTGCACTTGGTGGGCAGGGGGGCGTGATCGCTCTGGATGAAACGGGTGCCTACACCTACGTATTTAACTCCCCCGGCATGTATCGGGGACGTATTGATGAAGATGGGGTAGAAACCGCGATCTTCGGGCAACGGAACGCCATATTGGAGGGCGAAGGATGAGCAAAACCTGGGACAAATCGAAACTCCCCTCTCGGCATGTGACGGAAGGGGCCGCTCGGGCCCCCCATCGGAGTTATTATTACGCCATGGGCCTCTCGACGGCTGATATTAAAAAACCTTTCGTGGGCGTGGCATCCTGCTGGAACGAGGCCGCCCCCTGTAACACTGCGTTGATGAGGCAGGCTCATGCCGTAAGCGATGGCGTACGCAATGCGGATGGTACCCCGCGGGAGTTTTGCACCATTACCGTCACCGATGGCATCGCGATGGGACATGAGGGCATGCGATCTTCTCTGGTGAGCCGTGACTGGATTGCCGATACCGTGGAGTTGACCATGCGGGGTCACTCTTATGATGCCCTGGTCGGTGTGGCCGGCTGCGACAAATCCCTGCCGGGCATGATGATGGCCATGCTGCGGTTGAACGTGCCAAGCGTTTTCCTGTATGGCGGCTCCATTCTTCCCGGTCAGTTTGAAGGGCGCGATGTGACCGTGCTTGATGTGTTTGAGGCGGTTGGCGCAAATTCGGCGGGGAATCCGGACATGAGTGATGAAAAGCTGGCTGTTCTAGAGAAGCTGGCCTGTCC
This sequence comes from uncultured Hyphomonadaceae bacterium, assembly GCA_913056435.1. Classification (GTDB taxonomy): domain Bacteria; phylum Pseudomonadota; class Alphaproteobacteria; order Caulobacterales; family Hyphomonadaceae; genus Henriciella. The sequence goes on from CAJXMY010000011.1 coordinate 9,822, forward strand.
CGGAGACGGAGCCTGCGGTGGCCAGTTTACGGCGAATACAATGGCATGTGTGAGCGAAGCCATTGGCCTGGCCTTGCCTCTTTCATCTGCCCTTCCGGCCCCTTATGAAAGCCGTGACGCCTATGCTGTAGCGTCCGGGGAGACTGTGATGCGCCTGGTGGAAACGGGGTTGCGGCCGCGGGACATCTGTACCCGTGAGGCTTTTGAGAATGCCGCGGTCGTGGTTGCAGCCACGGGCGGGTCAACCAATGCGGCGTTGCATCTTCCAGCCATGGCCCATGAGTGTGGTGTCGATTTTCAGCTTAGGGATGTGGCGGAGATTTTTGCACGGACCCCTTACATCGCGTCGTTGAAGCCCGGAGGCGATTTTGTGGCCAAAGATTTCGGCGAAGTCGGCGGGGTCCCGATGCTGATGAAAACGTTGCATCAGAATGGCTATATCCATGGGGACTGCATAACGGTAACGGGCCAGACATGGGCCGAGATTCTTGAGGATGTGACCTTTAATCCGGATCAGAAGGTGATTTCGTCCGCGGCCAGCCCAATCACGCCCACCGGCGGTGTCGTCGGTCTTTGGGGGTCATTGGCGCCGGATGGAGCAATCGTTAAAGTCGCCGGACTGGAAAGTCTTCAATTTCAGGGGCCTGCGAGAGTTTTTGAAGGTGAGGCGGCTTGCTTCGAGGCGGTCGAAAAGCGGGACTACAAAGAAGGCGACGTTCTGGTTATCCGGTATGAAGGGCCGAAGGGGGGACCCGGAATGCGCGAGATGCTGTCCACGACCGCGGCGATTTATGGTCAGGGAATGGGCGACAAAGTGGCTCTGATCACTGATGGTCGGTTCTCCGGGGCGACCCGGGGTTTCTGTGTCGGGCATGTCGGCCCTGAGGCCCAGGACGGCGGACCAATTGCCTTGATCGAGGATGGCGACATGATCTCTCTGGATGCAGAGAAAGGCACTATAGAGGTCCATCTCACCCCCGCCGAACTGGAAGACCGTCGCCGGAAATGGACGCCCCGCCAGACCGCTTACGGGTCCGGCACCCTTGCAAAATTCGCAAAACTGGTCGGGCCAGCACATCTGGGCGCAGTGACCCATGAGGGTTTCGATGGGGAACGGCACGTTTACGCCGATATCTGATCCAGGCTGAATTGCGGCGACGTTGAGACAGGCCCGTTCAGCCTGTCTTCAGGTGTCCCGGTCTAAAAAGAGAACATGATGAGCAAAATCCTTCTCCCGACCCTCGCGGCTCTTGGCCTGATGACAGTGGCTCAGCCGGCTTTGGCGCAGGCCTCTTCGGCGGAGTGCCGGGCTCTGGCTGCGTCCATCAGCGTTCGCCAGCAGGAAGCGGAGACGCTGCAACTGAAGCGGGACACGCTGGCGCAGGAGACTGAGCTGTCCGGTGAGGCATGGGAAAATGCCGAAGCTGAGCGGAACTTTGGGCGCGCTCAGGCGGCGGCCGCCGATGAGACAAAGGCGGCTTATGAAACCCTGAAGTCTGAATTTCATCGGACCCAAGCGGCCCTGAGAGCACAGGTGGAGCGGCTCAATGGGTCTGTGGCCCGTTACAATCAGGCCTGTACGTCCACCCGCGGCTAGATCAGTCTAGCAACTCCACAATCACGGGAACGTGGTCGGAAGGTTTCTCGAGACCGCGCGCCTTGCGGAGGATCTCATGTCCTGTCAGGCGATCCGCAGCCTGAGGGCTCAGCAGGTGGTGATCGATCCGTATGCCGTGATCCTTGGTAAAGGCGCCCCCCTGATAATCCCAGAAGGTGTACTGGTGGACCCGGTTATCCCGCAATTCAAAGGCCTCTGCGAAGCCGGCATATTTTAACGCGCGGAAGGCGTCGCGGGTGTCGGATAAGGCCAGAGCATCGTCACGCCAGACGGCAGGGTCCCAGCAGTCCTCATCGCGCGGAATGGTGTTGTAATCCCCGCACAGGACGACCGGCTCCTCGGAGGCCAGAAGGTTACGGGCGTGCGCGTGCAGGCGGCGCATCCAGGCCAGCTTGTAGTCGTATTTCGGCCCGGGCGCCGGGTTGCCATTTGGGAGGTAGAGGCCGCCAATCCGCACGGGGCGGTCGCTGCATATCAGAGCCTCGATATACCGCGCCTGGTCGTCGGTGTCGTCGCCCGGCAGGCCCCGGACAACATCATCAACGGGATATTTCGACAGAAGGGCGACGCCATTATAGCTCTTCTGCCCCAGAACTTCGCAGTGATATCCCAGCTCCTCGATTTCCATATATGGAAAATTCGGGGTTTCACACTTGATCTCCTGCAGGCAGACGACCTCGCAGTCGAGCTGCTTCAGCACGTCGACCACCATAGGCAGCCGCGCCTTGATCGAGTTCACATTCCAGGTCGCAATCTTCATGCGCCAGTCCGATAGCTGGATTTGTCGGGCCCGTCATCCCGCAGGGTCCAAAAATGTGCGGCATCTTCAGGCCAATGACCGGCGGGTCGGGGCGGCGGGGCCCGGCGTCTCAAAACCCACGCAGGTCGGCAAACTCTTCCAGACCGGCCCGCTCCGTGTAGAGCCGGTTCACGGGGGCCTCTGGATCCGGGTGGCCCAGCGCCATGCCACAATAGACCATCTCTTCTGGCGCCAGTCCCAGATGGGTTTTCAGGCTCGGACGGAGGATCCCCCAGCATTCCTGCAAGCAGGTCCCCCAGCCGCGTTCCTCCGCCAACAGGGTGAGGGTTTGCATGAACATGCCCGTATGAGCCCATTGCCCATGCCCGACCCGCTCATCCAGAATGAAGAACACTGCCACCGGGGCATCGAAAAACCGGAAGTTGCGTGCGAACCAGCGGCGCCGTCCGGCCTTGTCGTCCCGGGGGATGCCAAGCTCCTCATACATCATCTCGCCCACCCGGAAGCGCCTCTGGTTCTGGGCATCGGTGATATGGTCCGGGTAGATCGGGCGGTCGGTTGGTTCGCCGCCCGGGCTTTGCGCGAGAACCGTCGCGGCAAGATCAATCACCTCCTGTCGGGCCTGCCCCGACAGGACGATCACGCGCCAGGGCTGAAGATTTCCGCCTGACGGCGCACGCTGAGCCGCCTCTAGCCAGGCCCGGATGTCGCTTTCCGGAATGGGCGTGTCGCGAAACGCCCGGGTTGATATGCGTTGCTTGACCGCTTCGGTGACGTCCATGCTGTCTCCTCCCAAGGGGAGGACAGTAGCGGGACAGGCCTGCGAGAAAAAGGGGTCTCGCGGCGGCAGCAGCCTGGCACTGAGCGGCGGCCATGCGGCACCGGCCCGGAGCCAGTGCGGCGCCGACGGGCCCCGCTGTGGCCGGCCCGCGTTCCCCCCGGAATTTAAGGGGTCTGAAGCAGGTCCAGCGCGAGCCGGGTCATGGTTTCGGTGCCAGTTTGAATTGCGGGCTGGTAATCGGGCGCGAAGAAGGGGGAATGCAGGGAGGGCAGGGGCAGAGGTCCATTCTGGGCCCGGGCGTAAAGATCCGGCGGGACGGCTCCAAGCCAGAACAGGACGCCAGGAATGTCCTCCACAGTCCGGCCATAGCGGGCAAAATCCTCTCCGCCCATGACGGGATCTTTCTCCGCCACCCGGTCCGCGCCCAGCGCGGCTATGGCGACCTGGCGGGTGCGCTCGGCGAGCTGGGGATCATTGTAGACTGCTGGCGTCCCGTCCGGTTCGATGAAAATCTCCGGCGGCTCGAGACCGAAGGCGGCCGACTGCCCCTCGGCGATCCGGCGGATCCCGTCCAGCAAGGTGGCCCGGGTTTCATCATCATACGAGCGCACGGTCAGCAGAAGTTTGGCCGTTCCGGGGATGATGTTGTGCTTGGCTCCGGCCTGAAAGGAGCCCACCGTAACCACACCCGGGCGCTGTGGGTCGACATTCCGTGACACCAGCGTCTGCAGGGACGTGATCAGGGCCGCACCTGCGGCGATGGGATCACGGGCCAGATGCGGGTAGGCCCCATGTCCCCCGACACCTTTTAATGTGATGTCGACACTGTCGACATTGGCCATGGCGAAGCCGGAAATGAAGGCGACCTGTCCGGCCGGCAGGGCGGCGTCGACATGCAGCGCCAGATTGTAGTCCGGAACAGGGAAACGCTCGAACAGGCCGTCATTGAGCATGGCCAGCGCACCGAGGCCAAGTTCCTCGGCAGGCTGGGCAATCATGACCAGAGTGCCGGACCAGCTCTCGCGGTCATTGGCGAGGCGGCGGGCCGTGCCAATCCAGCTGGTCATGTGGATGTCATGACCGCAGGCATGCATGACGCCATTGGTGACCCCGGTCCAGGTCATGTCGACCTGCTGAGACGCGTAAGGCAGGCCCGTGCGTTCGGCGACGGGCAGGGCATCCGTATCGGTCCGGATCATGAGCGTCGGGCCCGGTCCGTTGCGCAGGACGCCCACCACGCCATAGCCGCCCACGCCGTCACGTACGACGCCATATTCGGCTTCGGCCTTGGTCCGAACAAAGGAGTCGCCCAGTCCTGTGGTCACGTCGAACCCCAGCGCTTCGAGTTCGAGCGCCAGCAGCAGGGAAGAGCGTGACTCCTTGAAAGACAGTTCCGGATGACTGTGAAGCCAGGTGTAGATGTCTTGCAGCGGCGCGCCGGGCTGCGGGCGGGAGTCGGCTTCGGCCGTCGCGAATCCGGCCAGACCCGCCAGTGACAGCGAGAGCAGGCTTGCACGAAGAACAGAAAGGGGCATGGCAGACCTCATCGGCTGGAGTAGATGTGAATGAAGTATATCTGAAGCGCCATTCCACCGGTGGCAAGCCTTGGGCGCCAACACGCTGGGGGGCTGAGCCTCAAAGGCACGGCACAACTGAAGACATCGCCCGGGCTTTTGGCTAGGCTCGGCGAAAATGGATTGAGGAAACACCCATGTATGAGCTGACTTTGACCGAGTCCTATGTGCCGGCGCAGGATGGTGGGGCCCCAGCCCCCGTGACGATCGGACAGATGTTGAGAGAGTCGGTGAGCCGCGCCCCCGATCAGCCTGCCATGAAAGCCCTTGATTATGATGGGCGCATTGTCCGGACCTGGTCTTATGCGGAGCTTCTGGCCGACAGTGAACGCCTGGCCCGGGCGCTGGCCCGGCGCCATGAGGCGGGGGCCAGGGTGGCGGTGTATGCCAACAATGTGCCCGAATGGGTGTTGATGGAACTGGCCTGTGCGCTGGCTGACCTCGTGCTGGTCACGGTCAACCCGGCCTATCAGAAGCGGGAGCTCCACTATGTTCTGGAACAGTCCCGGTCCGAGGCCCTCTATTATGTCGATGATTTTCGGGGCAATCCCATGGGCGAGATTGCCCATGCGGTGTGCGATGACATCCCAGCCATTCGCCACCGGATCCTTCTGACCGACCATGCGGCCCTGTTCGAGGGGGCGGAACAGGGTCAGCTGCGGGCGCCGGCCCCCTCTCATCCTGTCCAGATCCAATATACCAGCGGAACGACCGGGTTTCCCAAAGGTGCCCTGCTGCACCACAACGGACTGGTGCGAAACGGGATCGACACCATGAGCCGGGCGGGCGTGGGCCCCGGCGACTGTTTTGTGCATAACATGCCGCTTTTCCACACAACCGGATGCGCCATTCTCGTTCTCGGCGGCCTTGGCGTGGGTGCGACCATGCTTCTGGCGCCTATGTTTGATCCCGACATGATTGCGGGCGTGATCGAACGGGAACAGACCGGCTTCGTTCTGGGCGTTCCCACCATGCTGGTGGCCCTGATTGAGGCGGTGCAGAAAAACGGCACCGATGTGTCTTCGGTTCAGCGCATTATGTCAGGGGGCTCCATGGTGGCTCCGGATCTGTGTCGGAAGGCCCAGACGGTCCTCGGCGCGCCGATCCAGATTGTCTATGGTCAGACCGAGACCTCCCCGGTCATCACTCAGTGCTGGTATGAAGACACGCTGGAGGATCTGACGGAAACGATCGGTCAACCGGTCCCGCATGTCGAGGTGTCGATCCGGGATCCCCAAAGCAATGCGGTGCTTCCGGTCGGGGAACAGGGCGAGATCTGCACGCGCGGATATCACGTCATGACCGGCTATAATGACAATGCGGAGGCGACGGCCGCGGCCATTGACGCTGAAGGCTGGCTGCATACCGGTGATCTGGGCCGCATGGATGCCCGCGGCTATCTCCGGATTACCGGCCGGGTCAAAGAGATGATCATCCGCGGGGGCGAAAACCTGTTTCCGGCTGAAATCGAGAATGCGATGCTGGAACATGACGCCATTGAGGAGGTGGCTGTTGTGGGCATCCCGGATGAGAAATGGGGAGAACAGGTGGCCTGCTTTATGCGCGGCACGGCCCCGCTGCGACCCTCTGAGGCCGACCTCAGGGCCTTTGTCCGGGAACGCCTGTCACCGCAGAAGACGCCGGCCTTCTGGATCTGGGTCGAGGACTGGCCGCTCACCGGGTCTGGAAAGATCCGCAAGTTCCAGCTGGCAGAGGATTTTGTTGCCGGTCACTACGCCGCCCACGCCTGAGGGGGGGCAGGCTGACCGCGGACCGGAGGGGTGAGGCGCCTTACGCCAGGGGGTCGTTGTCTTCCGGCGCGATAGGCATGGCCCGCGGCAGAGGTGGTTTGCGCGAGCCGGATTTGGCGGCCGCCGCCTCGGCTTCGCGGCGCAGCTTCTCTTCATCTTCGATCAGACGACGGTCGACATAGGCCTCGCAGATATCAATCAGGTCGTCGTGCTTGCCGGTGAAGAAGTGATTGGCGCCATCCACGGTGGCCCGTTCGATCGACTCGCCTTTCTGGATCCGGACCTTGGTCAGCGCCCGTTCGACATCGCTGGGTTTTGAAATCGCGTCATTCTCGCCCGAGATGATCAGGCCGGAGGCCGGACAGGGGGCCAGGAAGGAGAAATCATAGTGATTGGCCGGAGGGGCAATGGCGAGGAAGCCATCGAGCTCCGGGCGCCGCATCAGCAATTGAAGTGTGATCCAGGCGCCGAAACTGTAGCCCGCACACCAGACATAGCGCGGGCTTTCCCACAGGTTTTCCATATAGTCCATGACGAAGGCGGCGTCTTCCAGTTCGCCGATCCCCTGATCATATGTGCCCTGTGACCGGCCGACGCCGCGGGTGTTGAACCGCAGGACACCGAACCCTTTCGACTCGAACATCTGGTACAGCCGGATGGTCACCGGGTCCTGCATGGTGCCGCCCGCGCGCGGGTGGGGATGCAGGATCAGGGCGATGGAGGCGCCTTCATGTGGGGGAGGGGTATAGCGGGCTTCGATCCGACCCTGCGGTCCTGGAATAAGGAATTCGGCCATGGTGCCAGACCTCGATCTGTTGTTAATGCGTTGAGGGGCTCTTAGTCGATCTTGGCCCCCGATTGCAAATTTTTCTGCAGGCGCGGGAAGCGGGTGCCGGGCGCTGAGGCGGGGTCTCCTCATTCCGGCCCCAGGGTGGTATAGGCGCGCCATGATTTACGCCGATCACAATGCGACCTCTCCTCTGCGCCCGCAGGCCCGTGCGGCCATGCTGACCGCGCTGGAGCTGGGCGCCAATCCCAGCTCTGTGCACGGACCGGGCCGGGCGGCCCGGAAAGTGGTCGAGACGGCCCGCCGGGCCGTGGCTCTGGCCATTGGTGGCCGGGATCAGGATCTGGTGTTCACCAGTGGCGGAACCGAAGCCAATGCGCTGGCGCTGCAGGGCGCGATCTCCGCTCTGTCGGGGCGGTGCCGGCTCCTGATGTCGGCGATTGAACATGAGGCCGTCGCCAAAAATGCCACCGAGCTTGGGGTCCCGGTGGAGCGTGTGGCGGTGCGCGCGGACGGCGTGGTGGACCTGGGGGGTCTGGCGGCGCGCCTGGCCGGCTGGGACGCCGAACAGGACGGCATTCCTCTTTTGGCCCTGATGCTGGCCAACAATGAGACCGGCGTGATCCAGCCCGTGGCCGAGGCTGCGGCGCTGGTCCGGGCGGCGGGGGGGCTGATCCATTGTGACGCGGTTCAGGGCCTTGGAAAGCTGGCGGTGAATGTGGGCCTGCTTCAGGTCGACTATCTGGCGCTGTCGGCACACAAAATCGGGGGCCCGCAAGGGGTTGGCGCGCTCTGGATCCGTTCCGGCGCGCCCCTGCGCGGGGTGCTGAAAGGCGGCGGACAGGAGCGGTCCCTTCGCTCCGGGACCGAGAATGTGGCCGGCATTGCCGGGTTTGGGGCGGCCGCCGAGGCGGCTCTGGGGGATCTGGGCCGGTTCCAGGCGCTGGCGGTGGAACGCGATCGTCTTGAGGCCCGGCTGCAGGCCGAAGCCGGGATCACGATTTTTGGTAGGACCGCAGACCGGCTGGCTCAGACCACGAATTTCGCGCTTTCGGGCTTCCGCTCGGAAACACAGATCATGGCACTGGATCTGGAAGGCGTGGCCCTGTCGTCCGGGGCCGCCTGTTCCAGCGGCAAGGTGACCAAGTCCGGCGTGCTCACCGCGATGGGGGTGGATCCGGAACTGGCCTCCTGCGCCATTCGGGTGAGTTTCGGATGGGACACTCCGCCCGGCGTGGCGGATCAGATCGCGGACCGGTGGCTCAGAGCCGCGGCGCGGGTCCGGCGGGACTAGGCTAGGGGGCCGCGGGGCCAGAGGGCGCCTCGGTCCACAGGGTCAGCTGGCCATTCTCAAGGGCTGTTACCAGATAGCCATCGCCCTTCCAGAAATCCACGACTCCGAACCCGACCTCGAAGAAGGATTCGCTGGAGGAAGAGACGATACCGTCTGACAGGCCAACCACATCGACCCGGGTCAGATAGGGCGTGTCCGGCGCCGCGATCCAGACGCCGTGAGTGTCCGGGGTGCTGGCATAGTCGAACTGCAGAGCGGTCGGGGCGCCAGACAGCAGGGACAGGCCGGTCTCTGGTGGAGGCATCTGCGCGCTGTCGTCCACTAGCCGCAGGGCCACATTGTGGGCGCCGCGTTGTTGCCCGTCGCTGAAGAGGAAGGCGATGCTGTCCTGGTCGGTCCGGTCACGACCGGTGATCATCCCAATGAGGGTTTGGTACGGCCCCGGTCTCTGTCCGAGCGGCGCAAGGGCCTGATGGCCAACATTCCGGCGGACGCCCGCAAGGAGACGGGTCAGGGCGAAGGTGTCCTCATCATAGGCCAGCGTGTCTTTGATATAACTCTGCGTCAGGGGGGCCAGATGACAGAAATTGCCGGACAGGCCATCGACGGGTTGGGGGGCCGAGAAGAGCGGGCCCAGCATTTCGCCGGGGTCATTGGCCGGCTGGGCCGAAAGGGCGAGGCCGGTGGGCATGCCGATCAGAAGGTCGATGAAATTGAGCCGTCCCGTGGCCTCATCCCGACGGCGGAGGGCGCTGACGGCGCAGATGTCGGGGGCCGTGACCGGATCGCCAGCGGTGAAGGCGTCGGGCAGCTCCAGATTTGGGCCAAGCGGACGCAGCAGGGTCAGGAACGCCCCGGCGGTCCGGGACCAGACGAGCCCGAATTGCAGGTTCGGCTGGACCTGGCTGAACAGGGCCGGTGTCGCATCGGGCCAGCCCGCGCTGCCGGGGACCAGGGTTCGGATGGGCGTGTCGAAGGTCCCGTTCTCTGTGATCCGCCATTCTGTCCAGACATCCTGATGGGCCGCGCCATCCGGGGTTTCAACAGGTTCGCGGGTCAGAGTGTAGACACTGGCGGGGACCAGGGCCGGTTTGTCGGGTCCAACGAGGCCGAGCAGGCGTGTCCCCGAGACGGAAGGTGTTGCCTGATCAGACGGTTTGAGCGGCGAAAGCCGCGGAGACCGGTCATAGTTGCGGATGGTGACATCGAAGCTCTGTTCCACGGTCTGGCGGCGATAGGATCCGATGATCCGGCCTTCCACACGGGTATCTGCGTCAACCGCCTGGCTGGCCAGCTGCCAGGACTGGCCCGGAGTGGGTCCGGACTCGATGGTGACCGCGGCCTCTCCGGCGTCCAGAACCAGCTCGAAGCGGGCACTTTCGCCATAGATGAGGCCTGTCTGGTCGGTGATGGTCAGCGCCGCACTCTGGCCCTCATCAATCTCGGAGGGGGCGGCCAGCGCGAAGGTAAAGGGAATGAGGTCGGCGCGGGGCAGGTCCACGCCGGAGCCCTGATCACAGGCGGCGAGGCCGAGGCAAAGACTGACGGACAGGAGAGGCCAGTTGGTCATGTTTTTGTTCCTTGTCGCAGGTGGGATGGTGGTTTGAAGGAGGGTGACGGTGGGGACAGCTTGGCGCTCCCTTCGCATGCCCACGAAACGGGGGCTGACACGATCGGGTTGAGGGACGTCGGGTCCCCGGTCATGGAGTGGGGCCGGACCCCGACAGGGTCGGCCAGAGGCGCAGGACACCTGTGTCGTGAAGGGTCATAAGCGCGCCGGGGGCGGTGTCTCCGGGTGACACCCAGAGGTCGGTCACACCGAAGCCGGCCTCAAAAAAGGACAGTGTGTACGGATCCCCTCCCGAGGTCCCGGCCAGATCGTTGAGTTCGATGTGATAAACATAGGGTGTCTCGGGAACGGCGATGAGGATGTCATCATGGCCCGTGCCGGCCTGCGAGGCCCCGGGGTCGGCGCGGGTCACACTCATGGCTGTGGGGATGCCGGCCGGCAGGGCGATCTCGATTTCCGTGGGCGGCATGATTTCGGCCTCATTGGTGAGGCGGATGACGAGCGTGTGCTGCCCGGCATGGACGCCGTCCGAGAAGAGGAGGGCCGCATAGGGGCGGGCTTCGGCATCGTGCCCGGCGCCCATGGCGATCAGCGCCTGATCCGGGGTGGGTGTGAAGGCCAGGTCCGGAGCGGAGGCCAGAACCGGAACACCATTTTCACCGGCCGGATCGATCTGAACCAGCGCTGCCGTCTGGGGGTCATAGCTCAGGAGCGGGTCGTCGGCCTCGCCGGTGAAGGAGGCAATATTGCAGAAATGGCCCGACAGAGACGTAAAGGGGTCAGGGTCCGTATAGTCCCAGCTTGACCCCGCTCCCTCCACATTGAGCCGATCGGTGGCCATGGCCAGCCCGGTATCGGTTCCGATCAGGAGATTGGGGAGAGGTTCATCCAAGACTGAGCCCGCCCCATTCCTGTCATCGGCCGGCATCAGGATCGGGCGCACCGAACACAAGCCGGCATAGGTGAGAGGGGTAGGGACGCGGGAGAACCCTCCGGTGCCCCCGACGACCCGACCAAAGACGGCCACCGATTGCGCTGCATCTGATTTCAGAAACACATACTGGCCCTGGCCATTTGTGCCGTGTGGTGACTCTTCAGAGAAGCTGGTGACGTCGATACCAGTCCACTCCGCGGTTCCGCCGATCGTGGTGATGGGATCGCCCATCAGGCCTTCCCCGGTGATCGGCCATTCGGTGAGGACATCGACCAGACCTTCAGGCGAGGCGTATTCGGCCTCAGCCTCGGATCCATCCGCCGCCCGGCGGCTGTAGGTGAAGGCGCGGTTCGCCGAGAGGGGACGGTCTGATCCCGTCAGGCCGTGAAGGACCAGCGCGCCATCGAGCTGTTTCTGCGATGTCGCCTTCTCCCAGAAGTTGACGTCCGGCGCGCGGTCATAATTCCGGATGGTTAGGGAGAATGCGGCGGCATGCCTCTGGCCCTCATAGGTGCCGACCACATGACCTTTAATCACTGTATCGACATCAACGTGACCTGATTTCAGCTGCCACTGGCCCGGCTGGGTTTCGTCATCGAGGATGGCGACACTGTCGGCACCCGCTTCGATCACAACCTCAAAAAC
>CAJXMY010000012.1 GCA_913056435.1 uncultured Hyphomonadaceae bacterium
TAGCTGCCATCCTTGTAGCCGACCCTGGCCGCACCAATGGGACCCATGAACGGGGCACCGGACAGGACCAGCGCCGCAGAGGCTCCGATCATGCCCAGAATGTCTGGATCATTTTCAAGATCATAGGACACCGCGGTCAGGACCACCTGCGTCTCGTTCTTGAATCCGTCGACGAAAAGAGGACGGATCGGCCGGTCAATCAGGCGCGATGTCAGCGTTTCCTTCTCGGTCGGACGCCCTTCCCGTTTGAAGAAGCCCCCTGGGATACGACCCGAGGCGTAGTATTTTTCCATATAGTTGACCGTCAGCGGGAAGAAGTCCTGTCCGGGCTTCGCTTCTCTGGCATAGACGGCGGTGGCGAGCACGGTGGTGTCGCCATAGGTGACGAGGACAGCCCCGTCAGCCTGACGGGCAATACGCCCTGTTTCAATGGTGAGTGTCCGGCCGGCCCATTCCAGCGAGACTGTTTGTTTATCGAACATACGTTTATCTTTCTTTGCGTACAAAAAGCCCGCCAGATCCCTATGATTGGCGGGCTGTGCTGTGGAACCTAGCGGCGAATGCCGAGTTCCTTGATCAAGGCCTGATATCGGGCCTCTTCTTTCCCCTTGACGTAGTCGAGGAGTTTCCGGCGGGTGGCCACCATGGTCAGGAGGCCACGCCGAGAATGATTGTCTTTCTTATTGGTCTGGAAGTGTTCGGTCAGATTGTTGATCCGTTCGGTCAGGATCGCGACCTGGACTTCCGGGCTTCCCGTATCGCCTTCGCTCCGGGCAAATTTCTTGATCAGTTCGGCTTTGCGTTCTGCAGTAATCGACATCGTGAGACTTTCTCTTTTAAGGCCATTGGGCCGTGATGAAGCGCGGTTTCTTGCGCGGATGAACTGAAGGAAGAAAAGCAACGGGTGCGATGACCGGGATGTCGTCTAGCCACGCTCCGACGCTCACACGCCTTCAGCCGGGCGCTATCGCATCTTTGAGCCCATTTGGAAAGGTCTGATTCTGCGTCCGGGTCAGACCTCAACCCAGAGCGTCTCAAGCCCCCTGAAGAAGGGCAGCGTCCGCCAGCTCAGCTCCTGCTCGGGCAATGTCATATTCGGGTAGCGCTGGAATAAACGCGCAAACACCCGTCTCGCCTCGATCCGGGCCAGCGGCGCTCCGATGCAAATATGGCTGCCCCCCCCAAAAGCGACATGGCTTTGGCGGTCCAGCGTGATGTCAAAAACATCCGGCGTATCGAATTTCTCGGCATCCCGATTGGCCGAGTGCAGGGACACCCAGACCGACTGCCTGTGTTTCATGGGGCACCCGGCATGAACCCGGTCTTCGGGCAATATTCGACTGGTCACGGCAACGGGGGACTCGAAACGCAGGACTTCCTCCACAACGGAGCGGGACAATGACGGATCAGCCCGGAGCGCCCGGAGCTGGTCGGGATGAGTCAGAAGCAGCCAGACCCCGTTCCCGATCAAATCGGTTGTGGTCAGGTTTCCGCCGATCAGGAGAGCCTGGAGATTCACTCTCAGCTCCGCATCTGATAGCCCGGCCTCACCGCTGGCCTGTAAGGCCACCATGTCGCTGATCAGGTCGTCCTCGGGCTGCTGCCGGCGTGCCTCGATCAGTTCTGTGAAATAGATCTCCAGCTGTTCGCCGCCCCACTCCATCAGGCTTGTCTCCTCGGCGCTGCGCAGCGGATTCAGCGACAGGATCACCGCCTCTGACCAGGCCCGGAAATCGGCCACCCGCGCTTCGTCGACGCCAAGGATGCGGGCAATCACCAGAATCGGGACCGGGACCGCTATATCCGCCATCAGGTCAAATCGCCCTTCGGGCGGTGCCGAAGCAATCACATCATCGACAATGCCCTCCAGAACATCCTTCATTTTGTTGACCCGGGCATAAAAGGCTTTTGCCAGCGGAAGACGGACCCGGGAATGATCCGGCTCGTCCATAAAGAGGATGCTTTCCTGACGAGGGGCTTCGGGGTCCATATCATCGACAAGCCGACGCGCAATGGATCCATCCTCGGCATGGCTGGGATGGCGCAGCATGGAGCGATCATTGACGGTGGTCCGCACATCCTCAAACCGCGTCAGCATCCAGGCTTTTGCAAGCTCATCACGAAACGCACGGGTTCCGTTTCTCAAAGTCTCAAGCCGTTGATGAGGGTCCTTTCGGGCGACCGGATCAAGCGCGGACAGCTCGAAAATTGAATTGACTGGTCGTTCGGTCATGATCCCTCATCCCTTTTCGATGTGGCATGCTGGGATAAAGTTCACAGACTGGCAAGATGTGGCGGCGGCGGAGGCCGCTGTATGGGCTCGGAGGAAGATGAGGCCGGAACCCGACACCTCGCCCTGATCGGCAAGTGTCCAGGGCCGACCGAAACCCGGCAGCTCCCGTTTCACCTCTCTCAGCGGTATTGTCTGCATCTCTCCGGCTTTCAATTTCCCCGTTCCCAAATATGTTCCTGACCTGACGATAAAGAACATAACAAGACAGAGGAGATACAGTCATGAAGGTCGCCGCCGTTAAGAAGCCGGGTGGGCCCGGGAACCTCATCATTGAAGATCGCCCCTCGCCTGAACCCGGTCCCGGGGAGGTTCTCATTCGCGTCAGAGCGTCGTCGCTGAATTATCACGATTTTGTCGTCGTCATGGGGGGCATCCCGACCGAGGATGGCCGGATCCCGATGAGCGACGGTGCCGGCGAAGTCGTGAGCGTGGGGGATGGCGTTACGCGCTTTCAAAAAGGTGACCGCGTTCTCTCGACTTTTTTCCCCAATTGGCGAGACGGGGGCGCCATGCTGGACAAGCTGATCGGTGTGCCCGGAGATCACATTGACGGCTTCGCTGCCGAGCATGTTGTCATGCCAGCCGAGGCTTTGACCCGAATGCCCAATGGATACAGCTTCCGTGAGGCCGCCACGCTTCCATGTGCGGCCCTGACCGCGTGGCGCGGCATGTTCGTCGAAGGCAATGTGAAACCCGGTGACTGGGTCCTGACACAAGGCACCGGCGGCGTGTCCATCTTTGCGCTGCAATTTGCAAAGGCTGTCGGAGCGCGTGTCATCGCCACCTCGTCATCAGATGCCAAGCTCGAGCGTCTTAAGGCACTTGGGGCGGATCATGTGATCAATTACAAGGACACACCGGACTGGGGTCGCGCCGCCAAGGCATTGACAGGTGGACGGGGTGTTGACGAGGTCGTCGAAATTGGTGGCCCGGGCACCATGGCACAGTCGATCGCGGCGGCGCGCATCGGGGGACATATTTCTCTCATCGGTGTCCTGACAGGCGTGTCAGGAGAGGTCCCGACGGCCGCGCTCTTCTCAGCCAACCTGACGGTGAGCGGCATCACTGTCGGATCGCGACAGGATCAGGAGGATATGATTGCCGCGATCGAAACCTCCGACATCCGACCGGTGCTCGATCAGGACTTCCCGCTGGACGAGATCGCGGGGGCGTTTGCCCATCAAGCCAGCCAAAAGCATTTCGGCAAGATCACCCTGTCCGTCTAGCGCACCAAAAACTGACGGGCAGGCACAGGCGGCATCCGGCGACGTGCCTGCCTTCTTCAGCACATTCTGAGCGCTTAAAGTGTCCGCCCGATAGGGATCCGGCGGGACTTCACCCTGTCGCCCTCAGGCCGTTTGATTCGAACACTCAGGACGCCCTTTCGGAACTCTGTTTGAACATCCGAATCCGCCGGGGCAAAGGGCAGGCGCATCATCCGCTCAAACCGGCCATAGCGTCGCTCAACATAACGACGCTCTTCTCCCTCATTTTCCTTTTCTTCGTGTCGTTCTCCGCTGAGACGCAGCATATCGTCCTCAATTTCCAGCTCGATATCCTTTTCATCAATGCCGGGAAGATCGACCTTCAGCCTTATCTCTGTGTCGGTTTCCTGAACATCCATGCTGGGCTGAAAATCGCCGAACCGCGCCACGGGTCCTGCAGGGTCAAAGAACCGATCGAACACATTCTCCATCTCGGCGCGAAAGGCAGAGAATGGATCCCGTGATGCAGGTTTGGGGGGGGACCTGTGGGTCCAGAACGGAATGATGGAATGAAAAGCCATGGGCAACCTCCTGAGCCGGGTTCGTTCGCGCGCAAGCTGTTCGCGCTTCAGTCAGTCTACGCTCACCCCGGCAGGGGAATATCCGGAAAACTACGGATCCCGCCGCACCAGAGCTCTCTCAACCCTCTCCAAAACGTTTGACCCGGTGGGCTCTCAGCACCTCCCAAGTCTCGCGATTGATCTCCCAGACACGCGACGGCCGGGATGACCCATCCGGGCGATAAGAGATGACCTCCCCCATCAGCGCAAAACCCAGTGCATCAAGAAGTTTTGCCGTCCGGATATTCTCCCGGGAGGCGGTTTCGCAGATCAGCTCAAGCCCCAGCACCTGAAACATCCAGTCAAAGCTGCGCGCCGCCCCCAGAACACCGTGTCCCTGGCTCTGCCGCTCCGGATGAAGGGCACCCCCCAGCTCACCCGCGGCCCAGTGCGGCCAGATCTGTATGTCGGAATAGCCCGCCACGCGACCATCGTCGAAAAATGACAGGAACAGCCCCCCCTCTCCTCGTCCCTTCTCCTCAATATGAGCTTGAATGAAGTGCCTGACGGTTTCTGCCGTCACAGGACGTGGGATCGAATAAATCGGAAGGTGTATTGCGGGGTCCTCGAAGAAGTGGGTCAGGGCATCGCCATCCTGCGCCCGAACCGCACGAGACCCTCCGCCGGCGCCGGGCAGAGCCTCGGCCATACGGACGGCATCACGGATACGCCGCGCCACCTCATCGGACACCGCATGACGCGTCAGGGGAATTGACCGGGTCTCTGCCATGGATAGCCCGCGGCGACTCCCCTAGCGCAGGGCTTGCTGGTCTCTTTCGCCGGTCCGAATGCGAACCACCTCGTCCAGCGAATGAACAAAGAGTTTGCCATCACCGATCTTGCCTGTGGACGAAATTTTCTGAACGGTTTCAACGACCTGATTGAGCAGGTTCTGGTCCACAGCGATTTCAAGACGGAGCTTCGGCACCTCAACGGTTTCATACTCGGCCCCCCGATAAATCTCGGTCTGCCCCCTCTGGCGACCGAAACCCTTGACCTGTGACACGGTGATCCCCTCGACCCCGAGCTCCAGAAGGGCCGCCCGCACCTCGTCGTATTTGTGGGGGCGTATGATGGCCGTGATCATATGCATAGGATGTTCCTTCTCATATCGCAGGCCTCTCTGGACCAGTCGCCGGATCGCTTCAGACCGCGACGGCAGGTCGGATTGTGTGCGGCGCCACTCGTCAACCATTTTCGAGAATTCATTCGAGGCAACGAGCTGAATACGTTGGTCAAGCTTTTCCATGCTTACCCTTTAGCGGTCCGGAGAAGGCAATTGGAGGTGAAGGTAGGATAAACACAGGCCCGCAAAAATTACAAACTCATGTATGTTGACAAAGTTACACACCTTGCATAATATGCTCATCGGAAACATGGAGACCAATGAAATGACACGTTTGACCTATCGCGGTGTGAGCTATGACCCCCATCAAGCGCCCAGCCAGACTCTTGCCGAACAGATGCGGCGGTCAGATCTGGTTTACCGTGGCATCGAACATGATGGCAAAGTCGCCAAGCCTGTGGCGTCGCATGCACATGGACATGTCTACCGCGGGGTGCGCTACGCTTAAGCCGATAACACCGCTGCTGATAATGGGGCGGTGGGGTTTGGCCTAGCTGGCCGGCGTGTCGATCTGAAATACGCGGCTCGGCCGAAACCGGCCGGCGCGAACTTCGCCCAGCGCGATGGCGGTCCCGTTGCACAGCGTGATTGCCGTTCGATCCCCAGAGGGGTCCTTGCAATGCGCCCGCCACGCCTCCATCAGATGCGGCAGCAGGACAATTTCACGTCCCTGCTTCAGGGCAGCGGCATCACTCAGCTCGATCTCCAGCCGGGGAACATCCGGCAGCACCGCTTCAAGAGGCAGAAGCAAGGCCTTCAGAGCCTCTGCTTGCCCTTCGAGAGCCTCAAGCTGAGCCAGGCTGACCGCCAGCACCTCGTTCAGAGGACCCACGCGGGTTCGCCGAAGCTGGCTGACATGACCCTCCGCTCCCAGCGACCGGGCCAGATCGCGGGCAAGCGCCCGGACGTAAAATCCCTTCCCCGACCGGACCCTTATGACCGCATGATCGGGATCGGGCACAGAGACCAGCTCCACATCATGAACGATCACCTCACGTGACGGCAGGTCGAATGTCTCGCCATCGCGGGCGAGGTCATAGGCCCGCTCCCCATCCACTTTGATCGCGGAATATTTCGGCGGCACCTGCGCGATGATTCCCGAAAATCCCTCAAGCGCGGTTCGGATCGCGTCATCAGAGGGGCGCACATCACTGGTCGAAATAACCTGACCTTCACGATCCTGACTGTCGGTCGAGCTGCCCCAGTGAATGGTGAAGACATACTCCTTGTCACAGTCCATGGCCCATTGCGCCGTCTTGGTCGCCTCACCAAAGGCGATCGGCAAAATGCCATCGGCCAGAGGGTCCAGTGTCCCGCCATGGCCCGCTTTCTGCGCCTCATACACCCGCCTCAGACGCCCAACAGCCTGTGTCGATGTGATGCCGGCCGGCTTGTCGAGCGCCAGCCAGCCCTGCACCGGATGTCCCTTGCGTTTTCGTGAGCGTCCCATGGACTGTCTTCCTGATCCGATCCGCTGCCACAGATGAAGTCGGGCAGAATCTGGCCGGGACGTAGGGGGCCAGCCGCGCGCGGTCAAGCGATGCGACGTTTTTCCTCTTTCGCTCACAGCCAACCAGCCTATTTCTGCCGCAGGAGACCTGCATGCCCCCATCACCCCTAGACACGCTGGACAGCGGATTGAACTGGCTGAGCGCCGCGCTGGTCCGGGCCACGAAGGACCGTCGCTCGCCATTTCGATGGCCGGTCTTCTGCACGCGGGACGGCCGGGGTCGGACCGTTGTTCTCAGGCGGGTCAACGCGGGCTCCCTGAACTGTCATCTGTTTACCGACAGGCGCTCCCCGAAGGTGGCCGCTCTTCGGGACGCGCCCGAAGCGGAGCTGGTTTTTTTTGACCCCGCCCGCATGGTCCAGCTGCGGGTGCGCGGCGAGGTCCGCATCATCTCGCAGGGGCCCACCTGGCAGGCCACCCTCGCCGGTCTGTCCCAGAACGCCCTGTCGGATTATACCCAGCCGGCGGGGCCCGGTCGCCCGCGAGCGGATGCCGATGATGCGTCCGAGGAGACGGTGTCTGCCGCGGAGACCTTCACGCTGTTGGACCTCACCCCGCAGGTCATCGACCTTCTTCATCTCTGTCGCCAGGGCCACCGCCGGGCCGAGTACCACCGCGACGGACAGACCTGGCAGGGGGCGTGGCTCGTCCCATGACCCTGCCCTTCACGATCTTCTATGATGGCAGCTGCCCCCTCTGCCGGCGCGAAATCGGCTTCTACCAGAAGCAGATCGGCGCCGACCAGCTGACCTGGCAGGATGTGTCCCGGATCCGTTCGGGCGATGTCGTCGAGGGCCTGAGCTGCGAGACCGCCATGGCCCGCTTTCATATCCGGACAGAACAGGGCGACCTCGTTCAGGGGGGACTGGCCTTCGCCCTGCTCTGGCAAAAATTGCCCCGTTTCCGCTGGCTGGGTCTGATCGCGGCGGCGCGACCCCTTCGCTGGGCGTTGCAGGGGGGCTACCGCCTGTTCCTGCCCCTGAGACCGCTTTTGCAGAAACTGGTCCGCTGAGGCCACCCCGTCCACCTCTCGCATTTCATTCCACCCCCTTGCCAAGCCCTGTGGCGACGCCTATTCGGCGACGATGACAAAGATACACCTGCACCGGGGCGATTTGCCTTCAAGTCTGGATCTTGGACCGGTTATTGCCGTCGACACCGAGACCATGGGTCTTCATCCGATGCGCGACAAGCTTTGCGTCGTTCAACTCTCGGCCGGCGACGGCGTGGCCCACATTGTCCAACTCGAACGGACGTATCACTGCCCCAACCTGAAGGCCCTTCTGGCCGATCCTGACAGGCTGAAAATTTTTCATTTTGCCCGCTTCGATATCGTCATGATGAACCGCTGGCTGATCGTGGACTGCGCCCCCATTTTCTGCACCAAGATCGCCTCGAAACTGGCCCGGACCTATACCGACCGACACGGCCTGAAAGACGTCACCCGGGAACTGGTCGGCACAGACATGAACAAAGCGCAGCAATCCTCCGACTGGGGCGCCGAGGACCTGACGCCGGCCCAGCTGCAATATGCCGCCAGTGATGTCCTCCACCTGCACAAAATCCGGGATGCACTGATGGTCATGCTGGACCGCGAGAAGCGGACCGAGCTGGCGCAGGCCTGTTTTGACTTCCTGCCCGTCCGGGCCGAGCTGGACCTGCAGGGCTGGGACCAGAGCGATATCTTCTCTCACGGGGCTTAGACCGGATGACGCAACTGTCACGAAAATGGCGTTGTCTTGGGCCGCCTTCCTGCCCTAGACAGATCAGATGAACGCAGCGACCATCCACCCCGAGGCCATAAACAGCTGGGCCCCCCAGCGCCAGCGGACGCTCGGACAGGTGCGTCGGCGGTCGAGGATGGTTGGCCTCATGAGGATGTTATTCGTCGGCGGCGCGGCCATATCCGCCGGCATTCTGCTGGGCCCAATTGCGGCCAGCACCCTGTCAGGTCCCTCCTTCACCATTGCCAGGGTCCCCGGTGATCAGGTGGTCACCATGATCAATCCCCGCTTCACGGGCCGCAATCTTGACGGCGAGTCCTACATCATCACAGCCGACACAGCCCGACGCCGGCGGGATGACCCCGATACGATTGATCTCACCAATCCGCAGCTCTCGGATGATGAAGGCAGCGTGATCGACGCACCGGTCGGGGTCTATTATCAGGATGACAATTATCTGGAGCTGTTCGAGGATGTCAGCGTGAGTGATGGCACAGGCAATATTCTGTCGACCACCGCGGCCCGGATCTATGTGGATGAAGGGCGCGTGGCGGGTCTGACGCCGCTCGAGGGTGATGGGCCACTGGGAAATCTCCGGGCCGATACATACGAAATCATTGATGAGGGTGACAGGGTGATCTTACGCGGTAACGTGGATATGACGATATATCCAAACCAGCGTGAGTCTGTGGAAGAGTAGGGTTCAGAATTGTGGGAAAAATGAAAGCGATTGTCATGGGGCTCGGTGCCGTCGCCCTGATCGGAAGCGCGACGGCTCAGGTGTCCGCTGAAGGAGGACCCATTCGGGTCAAGGCGGACCGGTCAGAAGTGCTGGACCGGGAACGAAAAGTTATCCTCATCGACAATGTTGATATCACGCAGGGCGACGCCCGGCTGCGCGCCGACCTTGTCACGCTGTCTTATGGAAGCCCCGAACTGTCCCGTTCAGCCGGCCTCGCCGGCAATTTTGGTGATATCGAAAGCATGATCGCCAAGGGGCGGGTCTATTATGTCACGCCGGATCTCAAGGCGACGGGAGACACCGGCATTTATGAGGCCGAAACCGATACGATCACACTGACCGGCGATGTCGTCCTGCTCCGGGGTGAGGATGTGGCACAAGGCAGCACGCTGACCATGGAACTCAGTGCCGGGCGCACGCGCCTTGAGGGCGGGGTCAATATGGTCATCACCCCCGCTGAGGCTGACGCCATGATGGACGCCCGCGCGGCCACACCCACTCCGAATCCGCGCGCCGATCGGTAAAATTCTGGGTTTCGATCTAAGGCCGTGTTAAGGCTGTTCAGATAGTGAACCCACAGCGTTTAAGTGAATTGAGGGATTTATCGCAAATGACTGGCCAAGGCCTTGTTGCTTCCTCGCTTGCCAAGACCTTTGGGAAAAGGCAGGTCGTCAACAATGTCTCCCTGTCCCTGCAGCGTGGCGAGATCGTCGGCCTTCTGGGTCCGAACGGTGCAGGCAAAACCACCTGTTTTTACATGATCATGGGCCTCATCGCGGCGGATGGCGGCACCATTTCGATTGACGGGGCGAATGTGACCTCCCTGCCAATGTACCAGAGAGCCCGTCTGGGCCTCGGTTACCTGCCGCAGGAAACCTCGATCTTCCGGGGCATGACGGTCGAAGAAAACATCATGGCGGTTGTGGAACTGGTCGAGCGCGACCGGGCCGAGCGCGCGGTGCAGGTCGATGCCCTTCTGGAAGAGCTGCACATCACACACCTGCGCACCCAGCCGGCCATGTCCCTGTCGGGCGGCGAACGCCGGCGGGTCGAAATCGCCCGGGCGCTGGCCTCTCGCCCCAGTTTCATGCTCCTCGACGAGCCCTTTACCGGCATTGACCCTCTGGCCATTTCAGACATTTCAGATCTGGTGGGGTATCTGAAGCAACGCGGCCTGGGTGTGCTGATCACCGATCACCAGGTCCGGGAAACCCTCCAGATCGTTGATCGCGCATCGATCATCTACGAGGGACGGGTCCTGTTCGAAGGGGCCCCTGACGATGTCTTGCAAAACGAAGATGTCCGCCGCGTCTATCTCGGCGAACGGTTTGCTGCCTAGGAGAGACAGATGGCAGCCCAACAGAGATTAGACATCCGACAGGGCCAGTCCCTGGTGATGACGCCCCAATTACAGCAGGCCATTAAACTGCTGCAGCTGTCCAATATCGAACTGGCGGAGTTCGTTGCGGCAGAAATTGAAAGCAATCCCCTGCTCGAGCGCGGCGAGGCCGAAGACCCGTCCGGCGATCTGGAAGAAATCGGACAGGAACCTGCTCGGCGGGAGGAACTGTCTTTACAGGGTGAGGCGTCTGAAGCCGCGGCGCGGGATGCCATCGATGCGCCGGAGAGCGACCTTTATGAGGCCGGCACCGGGTCTGATGCTGCCCTGCCCGCCAATGCGGCGTCGGGACCTTCTGCCACGACAGACTGGTCAACGGTCGGGGCCGGCAGCACGCATGGCGAAGACTATGATTTTGAATCGACGCTGACATCTGAAAAGAACCTGCACGCTCATCTGCATGAGCAGCTGAGCCTGTCCGGTCTTCCCCCGGCGCAGAGGCTGATTGCCACGCGCCTGATCGATGACACAGATGATGCCGGTTACTGTCAGGCCGACCTGTCGGACATCGCCGCCGCGCTGGGCACCGAGCTGAGCCTGGTCGAAGACACGCTGGACGCGTGCCAGCAATTTGATCCCACCGGCGTGATGGCGAGATCCCTGAGCGAATGTCTGGCCCTGCAGCTGGCCGAACGGAATCGACTGGATCCGGCCATGCAGGTGCTTGTCCAGAACCTCGATGAAGTAGCGCGTCACGATGTGAAGGAGCTGTCGGAGCTGTGTGGCGTGGACAGGGATGATGTGGCCGACATGCTGGCCGAAATCCGCGAGCTGAACCCACGGCCCGGCTCCAGCTTTTCGGGGGAAACCACGATCGCCGTGGCCCCGGATGTGTTTGTCCGCGAACTGCCCAACGGGATGTTTGTGGTCGAGCTGAATTCCGAAACCCTGCCACGGGTCCTGATGGACAAGGCCTACTATGCCGAGGTCAGCGCTCTGAAAATGCCGGAAAAGGAACGCGAATTCATTTCCGAGTGCGCCGCCAATGCCACATGGCTCATCAAATCCCTCGATCAGCGTGCGCGCACGATCCTGAAGGTCGCCAGCGAAATCGTGCGCCAGCAGGACGCCTTCTTTGCACACGGCATTGCCCATTTGCGGCCGCTGAACCTGAAGCAAATCGCGGATGCCATTGACATGCATGAAAGCACGGTCAGCCGGGTGACCTCGAACAAGTACATGGCAACGCCACGTGGCTTGTTCGAACTGAAATATTTTTTCTCCGCCGCCATTCCCTCGACCGGGGGTGGCGACGCCCATTCCGCAGAGGCGGTGCGTCACCGGATCAGCCAACTGATTGCCGAGGAAGGCTCGAATATCCTCTCAGATGACAAAATCGTGGATATTCTCACGGAATTCGGCATCGATATCGCGCGCCGGACCGTCGCCAAATATCGTGAGAGCCTCAATATTCCCAGCAGTGTTCAGCGACGTCGTCAGCTGCGGGCTCGCGCCTGACCCAAGCCGGCGCGCGCACCGCAGCGGCTAGCGACACCAGCCTCCCCCTCAGACCTGCATCGCCTCAGCAATCAGATCAGACTCAGCCTCCCGAAGGATCGCCTCCTCGACACTGGCCCCTTGAACCGGCTCACGCCCAACCTCAAGCATGACCGGGACGGCAAAGGGACTGATCCGCAAGAGGTCGCGATGAACCAGTCGACCCCTGATCCTCATCAGCATGTCCGACAGGCGTCGAATGTCGAGAAAACCGGTTGCGGCATCCTGCCGGGCCGCGCGCAGCAGGATATGGTCAGGCTCGTGACTGCGCAGCACATCGTAAATCAAGTCAGTCGAAAAGGTCACCTGCCGGGCCGTCTTTCGGTCGCCCGGCAAATGGCGGGCAATCAGGCCTGAAATCAAGGCGCAGTGCGCAAAATGCCGCTTCATCAGAACACTTTCATCAAGCCAGGCCTCGAGATCGTCGCCAAGCAGGTCGGGGTGGAGCAGATCCGCGATATCGAGGTGCCCCAGAGGGGTCATGGCCCATACGGCCAGGGCATATTCGGAGGCAACAAAGCCCAGGGGGCGGGCCCCGAGACGTTCCAGCCGTCGTGTCAGCAGCATGCCCAGCGTCTGGTGTGCCAGACGCCCTTCAAACGGATAACAGACCAGATAGTGACGCTGGCCCCGGGCAAAGGTTTCCACCAGAAGTTCATCAGCCGCTGGAATCTCTGATCGCAGGCGCTGAATTTCAAACCACTCCCGGACGGGGTCCGGCAGAGTGACCCACTGGTCGCGATCATGGATCATCTGGCGCACCCGGTCTGCCAGAAAGGTGCTCAGAGGGAACTTCCCGCCATTATAGCTTGGTATGGCCGGGTTCTCCGCGCCGGTCGCCCTGTGAACCAGTGCGTCCATGTCCTCGACACCCAGAAGGCGCAGAACCTCACCGGCAAACAGGAAAGTGTCACCCGGGCTGAGTGTGGAGACAAAGCCCTCTTCAATGTCCCCGAGGCGGCGCCCGGGCCGGAACACGGCCCGCCCGGTTGTCTGGCCGGCCTTGTCGCCACCCACAAATTGCGCCAGCCGGACAGAGAGCTGGCGGGCCTCGACAATCGCCCCGATATTCATTCTGTGCTGCTGGGCGTCCTGGCGGGTCCGGTTAACCCAGACCCCATCCCGGCGGCGGACAATCCGGCGGAACCGATCATAGGTTTTGAGCGCATATCCTCCGGTTGCCACAAGATCGACGACCCGCTCATAGGTTTCCCAGTCCAGCGCGCGGTAGGGCGCAGCCTGACGGACCTCCTCGAACAGGGCCTCAAGCTGGAATCCCTCGCCACAGGCCCGCCCCATGACATGTTGCGCCAGAACATCCAGCGCCCCCTCGCGGGGCGGGTCCCCGTCAATCTCTCCAGCCGCCACCGCAGCCTCTGCCGCGCGACATTCAAGCACCTCGAACCGGTTGGTCGGGACCAGCAGGGCCCGGCTCGCCTCGTCCATGCGATGATTGGCCCGCCCGATGCGCTGAACGAGCCGGGCGGCTCCTTTGGGCGCCCCCATCTGGATCACGAGATCGACGTCTCCCCAGTCAATGCCGAGATCGAGGGTGGAGGTGCAGACGACCGCCTTCAACTGACCGGCCGCCATAGCCGCTTCGACCCGACGCCTCTGCTCCCGCGCCAGGGAGCCGTGGTGCAGGGCAATGGCAAGGCCGTCTTCATTGGCGCGCCACAGCTCCTGAAACAGCAGTTCCGCCTGAGCGCGTGTGTTCACGAACACCAGCGACAGACGCGCCTGCCGGATCCGGTCGTAAACCTCGCCCACGGCAAACCGGCCAGAGTGGCCTGACCAGGGGATCCGTTCGCGCGACACCAGAAGATCAACCTTGGCGGTGACACCCCCGTCCGCTTCAATCAATCGTGCGGGTTGACCTCGAACCCCCAACCAGTCCTGCAGGGTTTCGGGTGCCTTCACGGTCGCCGAGAGGCCGATAAAGCGGCACTGGGGCGCCCAGACGGCCAGGGTCGCAAGGCACAGGCTCAGCAGGTCGCCCCGCTTGGTGCCGGCCAGGGCATGGATCTCGTCGATGACAACGCACTTCAGGTCCGCCAGAAAGGCGCGGGCCTGATCGGACGCCAGAAACAGGCCGAGCTGCTCCGGCGTGGTGAGCAGGATGTCTGGCGGGTCCCGACGCTGGCGCTGACGTTTGGCCGCCGGCGTGTCCCCTGTTCGGGTTTCGACCCGAAGGTCGAGACCCATCTCCGTGATCGGGACATTGAGATTGCGCTCGACATCCACCGCAAGGGCCTTCAAGGGCGAGACATAGAGGGTGTGCAGCGCCGGCCGCCGCGCGCCCGGTTCACGCTGGCTCAGAGCGATCAGACTGGCGAGGAAACCACCGAGCGTCTTGCCGCCCCCGGTGGGCGCAATCAGCAGGGCGTCCTGACCCGCCTGAACCGTGGCCGCCAGGGCCGCCTGGTGGGCGCGAACCATCCAGCCGCGCCCGGCAAACCAGTCCCGGAACCGGGGCGGCAGGTCAAAATCTGAAGGCACCGGGTCAGTCATATCAGATCCCCTAGCGCATTTCCCGCGCCAAACCTATGCCGCGGCATTGTTGCGACAGGAGCACACCTGCCGCGGGGAACCGCACCCGGCGATTGATTGATGCTTCGGGATCGCTTAAGCCGCAGTGTGGCTGCCAAGGCCGGGTGGACAGAACGAGAAATAAAACGGGCGATGAGCAGCTTCGAACTTTTCGGAATTATCGGCTTTCTCCTCGGCGGCTATGCCATTGTCGCCAATGATGCCATCCAGACTCTGGGAACCTTCCTCGCGTCCAACAGCCGTCGCCCCTGGTGGATCCTCTGGCTGTATGCCTGCTCAATCCTGATCGCCGTGATGGTCTTTGGGTATGTGATGAATGGCGGCGATATTGCTTTCGACCGGCTTGATTCCATTCCCTATCCAGAGGGGGGCATCAAATGGTGGCATGCCCTGCCGCCTCTGGTCCTGATCTTCCTGACCCAGTTCGGGATCCCGGTGTCGACAACCTTCCTGGTCCTGACCATTTTTGCGCTGACCGGAGGCGAGGCGACCGAGGGTGTGCTGGGCAAAATGCTGGTCAAGTCCGGGCTGGGCTATGTCGTGGCGCTGCTGGCCGGCGGGGTCGTCTATGTGCTCGTGGCCCGGTCCTGGGAGCGCTGGATCGGCCGCACCAATGACCAGAAGCCCGCCCTGCACTGGGTGATCCTGCAATGGCTGTCGACCGCTTTCCTGTGGTCGCAGTGGCTGATGCAGGACCTCGCCAACATGTTCGTCTTCCTGCCCCGCACGACCGAGGTCATTGATGGCACCACCCTGGTCAGCTTTGCGCCGCAAACCCTAATTCTGGCGACCCTGACCCTGCTGGTCCTGCATGCCTGGATCTTTGCCACGCGCGGGGGCGAAATCCAGAAAATCGTTCTGTCCAAAACCAATACGACGGATATCCGGTCGGCCACGCTGGTCGACGTGATCTATGGCATCATCCTGTTCCTGTTCAAGGAAGTCAGCGACATCCCGATGAGCACGACCTGGGTCTTCCTCGGCCTGCTGGCCGGACGCGAGATCGCGATCGCCTATGTCGGGAATTTGCGCAGCCGCATGGAAGCGCTTGGCGATGTCGGCTCCGATATCATCCGGGCCCTGATCGGTCTTCTGATCAGCGTGGTCCTGGCCTTCAGCGTGCCGTGGCTGGCCACCGGGACCATGCCCCAATTCTGAGCCGCTGGACCGGGAGCCACCGGCACACCACATCACATCCATGATCCGGCCCGATCTCCTGCTCCACCCGACGCCGAAAGGCCTCTACTGCCCGCCCGGTGATTTCTACATTGACCCGGTGCGCGGCGCCGTCGACCGGGCCGTGATCACCCATGGCCATGCGGACCATGCCCGGGCCGGCCATGGCGCCGTTCTGGCCACACCCGAGACGCTGGCCATCATGGCCGTCCGCTATGGTGAGACCTTTACCGCCCGCCGTCAGAGCCTCGCTTATGGCGAACGGCTCGATATCAATGGCGTGACCATCTGGCTCGCGCCCGCAGGACATATACTGGGCTCCGCTCAGATTGTGGTCGAATGGCGTGGCCTGCGCATGGTCGCCGCCGGCGATTACAAACGCCGGCCTGACCCCACCTGTCAGGGATTCGAGGTGGTGCCCGACACCCATGTCTTCATCACCGAGGCGACCTTCGGGCTCCCGGTCTTCCAGCATCCGGATGATCGCGGGGAAATTGCGCGACTCCTCGACAGCCTGGCCCTGTTTCCCGACCGCACCCATCTCGTGGGCGCCTACTCCCTCGGTAAGGCGCAACGGGTGATCCGCCTGCTGCGCGAGGCAGGCTGGGACCGCCCGATTTACATACACGGCGCGCTCGACCGGCTCTGCACCCTTTATGAGACCGAAGGCGTGGCGCTGGGTCCGCT
This sequence comes from uncultured Hyphomonadaceae bacterium, assembly GCA_913056435.1. Lineage (GTDB taxonomy): Bacteria > Pseudomonadota > Alphaproteobacteria > Caulobacterales > Hyphomonadaceae > Henriciella. The sequence goes on from CAJXMY010000012.1 coordinate 16,530, forward strand.
CGCACCGGCCACCCTGCCCGGTCGCCACTCCGGCCCGGTCGAGCTTTTTCGGGGAGAGATCGTGATCGGCCCGCCCTCCGCTTTTACCGACAAATGGGGGCAGCGCTTTCCGGACCCTCTGTTCGCCTTCGCCTCGGGCTGGATGGGGGTCCGCCAACGGGCCCGGCAACGCGGCGTCGAGCTGCCGCTGATCCTGTCAGACCATGCCGACTGGACCGAGCTGACTGCCACAATCACGGACGTGTCGCCGGAAGAAGTCTGGATCACCTATGGCCGGGAGGATGCCCTGGTGCGATGGGCCGAGCTTCAGGGACGCAAGGCGCGTCCGCTCCGGCTGGTTGGGTATGAGGAAGAGGGCGAGTAGCCTATTCCGCAGCGATCAGCGTGTCTGCGGTGACGGAGGCGTCCAGCGTCTCGGCAATGGTTTCGCCCATGGCGCAGCGACACTTCCCACAATTGAACTCACAGCCGTGGAAGGCCTGCACCGCCTCAGGCGAGCGGGCCCCGGCGGCCACCGCATCGCGGACACCTTCTTCATTGATACGACGGCAGATGCAAATGATCATGAGAACCATTTGCAACAGTTGAGAATGATTGTCAAGTGCGGAAACGCGTACAGGGCCCCGCCCGGTAATCAGTCCCCGGCCCAGCCGAACACATCCTCCACACCGACCTGGAACACATGGGCAATCCGGAACGCCGATTCCAGGCTCGGGGAATATTTCCCCAGCTCGATGGCGATCACGGTCTGACGGGTCACACCGATGGCCGCGGCCAGAGCCGCCTGGCTCATCTGTCCATGCGCCTCACGCAGGATCCGGACGCGGTTGGTGATCGGGGACGGACGCGCCATGTTCAGATGGCCCTTCGCAGGTAGACTGCCAGCGACCCCAGTCTGACCAGCTCGGCCAGAACGAGAATGGCGATCACGGCATGCGCCAGCTGCATCGGGTCCGCGAGACGGAAGGCATTCCAAAGCAAGGTAATCAAACCGAAGGCATAAACCATGCCCATATTTCGGGTCGCGCGGAATTCAAGCTGCACCTCGCGCTCGTCGCGCGCGGGACCGTCCCGCTCAAATGCGGCCACACCAATCGCGAACAGCACCGTCAGCACGACAACCGCCGCAACGCTCCACCCCAGACGCCAGAACAGGTCCAGTGCACCTACCGGCACCGACCCGATCCAACCGGCGAACACGCTGAGATGATAAGATCCGGCCAGAATGGCGAACACAGATGCGGCAACATCCACGCGGAAGAAGACAGTCATGGAACCTCCTGAAGGTCGAACGTCTTTGGCACGCTAGGTCAAATATCTTTGACATGTCAAGAATTTTTTACTTTCTGCGACCGCTCTGTTTGACAAGGGCCGGGGCGGTGCTAGGTGACGCGCTCATACACGCCGTTCCATCAGGGGCCTTCCATGACGTCACTTGCCACTCTCGCCGAAACTGCCAAGGCCTGGCCCTTTGAACAGGCGCGTGCCCTGCGCAAGCGGCTCGACATCATGGCAAAGCGGGGCAAAGCCAAGACCGGTCCGGTTGTCTTCGAAACCGGCTATGGTCCCTCCGGCCTTCCCCATATCGGCACGTTCGGGGAAGTGGTCCGCACCAGCATGGTTCGCCATGCCTTCGAAGTGCTAACCGATGGCGCCTATGAGACCCGTCTGATCTGCATCTCGGATGACATGGACGGCATGCGGAAAGTGCCGCCAACCGTGCCCAATCCGGACGCTCTGGAGCCTTATCTGCAAAAACCCCTGACCAGCGTCCCGGACCCTTTCGGAACACACGCCTCCTATGGAGCCCATATGGGCGCACGCCTGTGCGCCTTTCTGGATGGGTTTGGGTTTGACTATGACTTTCTGTCAGCGACAGACTGTTACAAGGACGGCACCTTCGACCCCATGCTGTTACGCGCCCTCGAGCGCTTCGACGACATCATGGCGGTGATGCTCCCCACGCTGGGCGCCGAACGGCAGGCCACTTACAGCCCCTTTCTGCCCATTTCGCCGACCACAGGCCGTGTCCTCTACGTGCCCATGAAGGCCACCGATCCCAAGGCCGGGACGATCACCTTTGAGGATGAAGACGGCACCGATGTCACCCTCCCGGTGACGGGCGGCCATGTGAAGCTGCAGTGGAAACCGGATTTCGGCATGCGCTGGGCCGCTCTCGGCGTCGATTTTGAAATGTTCGGCAAGGACCATCAGGACAATGCACCGATTTACTCAAGGATCACCCGCATCCTCGGAGAAGAACCTCCGCAGCAATATGTCTATGAGCTGTTTCTGGACGAACAGGGCGAGAAGATTTCCAAGACCAAGGGCAATGGCATCTCGGTCGAGGACTGGCTGGCCTATGCCCCGCAGGAAAGCCTCTCGCTGTTCCAGTTCCAGAAACCCCGCGCCGCGAAAAAGCTCTACTTTGACGTGATCCCCAAGGCGGTCGACGAATATCTCACCTTTCTGGAAAAATACCCGGAAGAAAGCCCCGACCGGCAATTCGAAAATCCGGTCTGGCATATCCATGGCGGCGCCCCGCCCGAGGCCAGCAGCCCTGTCAGCTTCGCCCTGCTGCTCAATCTGGTGAGCGCCGCGAATGTCGAGGAGAAGGAGCAGCTCTGGGGCTTCATCTCGCGCTACGCTCCGCAGGCCAGCCCGGACAGCCACCCCCTGCTCGACCAGCTGGCTGGCTACGCGCTGCGCTATTATGAGGACTTCGTCAAACCCTCCAAGTCTTACCGGGCGCCGACGGAGCAGGAACGCGCCGCTATGACCGATCTGGTCGCCCGGCTGCGCGGCTGGGACGGTCCTCGAATCGCGTGGGACTGTGCCGACCTCGACGCCGACGGCGCCGCCGAGCTGGTCCTCCTCGACGGGCGCACGGTCCGCACCGTTGCCTTCGCAGAGGAGGACTTCGCCGAGCCCGTGACCCTGCTGGAGGAGACGACCTGGTGCCCGAGGGGCCTCCAGCGGCTGCGCTG
>CAJXMY010000013.1 GCA_913056435.1 uncultured Hyphomonadaceae bacterium
GAAGCACTTCACGAGCAGTGGACACCTGAATTTCCAACTGCTTTTTCCGTTCTGTCGCCATCGACAATTCGGACTCGGCCTGATGCAACTTCGCAGCGAGTTCTGCCCCGCGATTGACCGAACTTTGCAGGTTCTCTTGGAGTCCGTCGATTTCCTGACGGAGATCGTTGACCAACTTTTCAGCCTTGTCGCGTTCAAGTTTTGCAGCCGCCAGTGCCTCAATGTCACCGGAGAGCTTTTCCAGATCGGCGTCCCGCTCTTTTCTGAGGTCTTGAAGTTCTGATTCTGCTGTTTGAAGTTCCGAAATCAACTCGTCTGCCTTTTCACGCTTTTCCTGTAATGATTGTAAATCAAAAGCAGACTCAAAGTCAAGGATTTTTTCATAAGTTGCCTTATCTTTTCTTCTTTTGTCCTCAAGTTCAGTGTTTTCATCCGAAAGAGAAATCATTTGATTCTTCTTGTCGCGAAGATCATCCTTGGACCGATACAAAAAAATGCGCAAAACCGCTTAGGTCCCGGAAGGCATTGTCTCAGGTCTTGGACGATGCACCTCAAAAAACTGAACATTGGAAAACAGACCCCACCCGATCCTGAAAACGCAGATCAGAGGCTAAGCGCTGGGTCCTACTTGGCAAGCGCTTTTCCCAAGCAATGCCAAAACCACCGGACACAATAGACCGCCTGTCACGCGGAGGCCTGCAATGCCGACCACCGCCCGCCACCCGGCAGCGCCTGACGGCAGCTGAGGCAGGGAATGTGCCAGCGCCCTTATGGGCGTGTTCCCTCTTCTCTCTGAAAATGAAGCAGGAGACCTGGTGCGGATGAAGGGACTCGAACCCCCACGGGTCTCCCCGCCAGAACCTAAATCTGGTGCGTCTACCAATTCCGCCACATCCGCAATACGAACCGCCCTCTACATCCGCCGGCCCTTGTCCTCAACCCCCGACGAACCATTTGCCTGCAAAAGCTCAGTGACTATACGTGGACAGCAGCTTTGCACTGCCGTATAGACCGCCGCTTCAGAGACCCACGAATGACAAGCCGCCGGATCGAGGCGTGCACGAAGGAAGACCAGAATGGATTGTGTCGAAACCGCAGATGGCCTCAGCCGCGTTTACAAAGTCAGCGTCCCGGCTGCCGACCTGCAGACCAGACTTGACGCCCGCATCGAGGAAATTCGTCCTCAAATGAATCTCAAGGGTTTCCGTCCAGGAAAAGTGCCTGCCAGCCATGTTCGGCGCATGTTTGGAAAATCGATCATGGGAGAAGTGGTCGAAGCCATGGTGCAGGAAAGCAGCCAGAAAGCGATCGCCGATGCAGATGTCCGGCCTGCCGGACAACCTGAGATGCACATGGAAAGCGATATGGAGGCTGTCCTCGACGGCAAAGCCGACCTCGCCTTTCACATGCATGTCGATGTCATGCCTGACTTCGAACCGATCGACGTGACCACATTGAAGATCAATCGGCCCGTGGCCGAGATCGGTGACTCCGAAATCGACGAACGGCTGACCCGCATCGCGGAAAGCAATCCGCAGTATAAAAAGCGGGCCAAAACCGCCAAGGCGCGTCAGGATGATGCTGTTTTGATCGACTTCCTCGGGAAGCTGGATGGCGAGCCCTTTGAAGGCGGTTCCGCGGAAGGCCATACGCTTGTCCTTGGATCGAACACGTTTATTCCAGGCTTTGAAGATCAGTTGATCGGGGTGAAGGCGGGAGATGCGCTGGAAGTCAACGTCACTTTTCCGGAAGGGTACCAAGCTGAGAACCTGGCTGGAAAGGCTGCCGTTTTCGATGTGACCGTCCACGAGGTCCGCGCGCCCAAAACCGCCGACATTGACGATGAGTTTGCCAAGGGTCTCGGCCTCGAAGGCCTCGACCAGCTGAAGCAAATGATTACAGAACAGATTGAGAAAGACTTCGAGAGTGCGTCTCGCGACAAGGCCAAGAGAAACCTCCTGGACAAGCTGGATGAGGCCCACGATTTCGACTTGCCCCCAAAAATGGTCGAGGCGGAGTTCAATCAGATCTGGCAGCAATTGCAGGCAGAGATGGACGCCGGCCGCGGTGATCCTGAGGACAAGGACAAATCCGAGGACGACCTGAAAGCTGAGTATCGCCAGATCGCGGAACGTCGGGTTCGCCTTGGGTTGGTTCTGGCAGAGATCGGCCGCAAAGCAGAGATCACGATTGACCAGCAGGAAGTCCAGCAGGCGATGATCAAGGAAGCCCGCAACTTCCCCGGACAAGAACGGGAAGTGGTTGAGTTCTTCCAGAAGAATGAGAATGCCATGGCCCAGCTCAGAGCGCCGATTTATGAAGACAAGGTCGTCGACCATATTCTGGAAACGGCGAAAGTGACGGACAAAAAAGTCCCGAGCGAAAAGCTTATGGCCGACACTGACGACGACTAGCTGGTGCTGGCCGGTCGGAGGTGGACACAAAGGTTTGCGCCCCGGGCTGGTTTTTGCCATTCTTGAGCATGATCGCAATCTCTGTTCCGAAACGCTTCTGGTCTCTGGCCCTCGCCCTAGGCATCTCTTTGTCTTGGGCGGCGGGCTGCTCCGATCAATTCGGATCAGAAAATTCTGTTCAACTCCCGGAGGTTACGGGACTGGCGCCCGAGGCCATCACCGGAAACTCAGATCAATTCCAAAACCTTCCCTCCCCCTACAGCGAAGCCGATTATGACCGGGGACGCCGCACTTACCGGCTTTGTCAGTCCTGCCATACAGTCGCTGAGGGCGCGCCTAATCTGGTCGGTCCGAACCTCTACGGTCTTTTTGATCGCAAGACAGGCGAGGCTGCAAATTATACCTATTCTCAGGCCCTGCGCGATGCTGACCTCGTCTGGACCCCTGCCCGCCTAGATGACTGGCTGGCCAATCCACGGTCTTTTCTGCCCGGCAACAAAATGAGCTTTGCCGGCGTCCGAAAGCCGGAGGACCGCACGGATCTCATTGCCTACATCATGCTGGAAACCGGTTACGAGGCGCCCCGGTAAAGCTGAGCGCGCGGTGGGTGCTCAAAAGGTGCGGGCGAGGCTCAGCAAGATAGAGGCCTCTTCGAAACGACCACTGATCTCCCGCTGGTAACCGATCGCAAGATCCCCCCATGGTCGTCGCCACATAAGTTCCGTCTGGACCTTGTCCGACCACTGGCCGTGTGAACCCCGCGCAATCCAGACCTGGTTCACCAGCCAGAAATCTTCCGCAATATTCTGTCCGACACCCAACTCGGCGCGTTGTCCCCTGCAAGCCGCCTGAGACTGCCCGGCAACCTCGGCAAACATGTATCCGTCACGCTCGGCAATCCGTCCAGACCAACCTAGGGCCGCCCGGACCTCCGCACCCGGTCGGTTGCAGGCGCGCCCGACAAGGGTGGATGCCTCTTTCACCAGCCCCCCTTCAATCGTCCCGACAACCCCAGCCCAGCTGAGCACGCTGCGCCGAAGGCCAATCCGCCAGGACCGGTCATCATAACTGTCGGCGGCCGCCTCAAAACGGACGTCATTCAGCTTGGCCGAGACCGTCCAGCCCGTCGCCAGACCATATTCGAGATACACGTCAGCGCGGGTGGCGGCCAAACCGGCATGATCCTCAGCCGCCAGGGCCACCCTCGAATAGCCGTGCCCCTTGGCCCTTGTCCAAGGACCCGCGGAAGCCGGCAGGCTCTGACCGACCACGATCAATGTGGCAAATAAAAAACGTCTCACAGGTCCAGCTTGCCGCCAGACTTGTGAGACGGAACCTCCCCGGAGGAGTTGGAGATTAAAGCTGGAACCGGATCTGGTCAGACCAGAAACGCTCAAGACGTGACACCGTCCGGTTGAACTGGACCAGATCATCGGGTCTGACGCTGGCGGTTGGCTCCAGCGCCGTGGCCTGACGATCAAACAGGCCTTCCACTCGTGCACGAACCTTCAGACCGCGGTCGGTCAGACGCAACCGGACGGTGCGCTTGTCGGCCTGCGAACGGCACTGGGTCAGATACCCGCCCTCCTGAAGCTTTTTGATGTTGTAGGACAGACTTGTGCCCGCAAACGCCCCACGTGACCGCAGAGCTGAGGCCGGGGTTTCTTCCTCCCCAATTTCATACAGAAGCAAAGCCTGCACGCCCGTCAAATGCCGCTCGCCGTTCCGCTCGAGGTCATCCTTGACCACGTCGTGCAGCCGACGATGCGCCTGCTCTAGGAGCGAGAGAGATTTCACAAATGCCTCAGAAAGAGACAGGGGCTCATTCGCGGCAGCCGCCGCGTTCATTGTCATTGTCATTGCCATCACCACTCAACTTTTGTTGTAGTTTGTATAGAGTTACGGCAATCCCCCTTATATCCGGTTAATCAATAGCACTCGAACAATGCTGTTCGTTAACCAACCGGACTTCACTGTTCATGAATTAACAAAACACGTCGATTACTTTGTAAATTTGACAGACGAGATCGCCGGAAGGACCAATTCATCCTCTCCAAGCGACTGGAAGAACATCTCGATATCGGCATCTCGCACCGCCTCGAGAGAAGACGGCGACCAATTGGGTCGATGATCCTTGTCGATCACCACGGCTCTGACCCCTTCTATGAAGTCATGCGACTGAACCTTGCGCCAGCCGATGCGGTACTCCATGGCCATATTCTCAGAAAAGCTCGCACATACCCGACCAAGTCGCAGCTGCCGCAGGGCGACTTTTACAGTCTCCGGTGATTTCTGCATCAGCACGTCGCCCTGTGCCCTCGCCCAGTCAGACCCCGAGGCCAAAAGCCGGTCGCGAATATCTTCTGCCCGATCACCCGCAAAACAGGTGTTGATCTCCTCCATATGCGCTGCAAACTCAGCGTCGGGGACCGGGCGCGACATGCTACGCAACACCACGCCGAGCAGCTCAGCAGCCCCCGCAGAGAGATCGGCATTGACCAGCTGGACCTTGAGATTCGGGATTAACTCAGACGGGATGAAATGTGTGGCGATCCCGGCCGCCACCACATCACTCCCTTTCAGTCGGGCTCCGGTCAAGGCAAGCCATGTACCGAGCTCGCCCCGCAGACGCGGGAGAAACCATCCGCCCCCCACATCTGGAAACAAGCCGATACCGGTCTCAGGCATCGCAAAAACGGTACGCTCGGTCGCAACCCTGTCGGTCCCGTGCACCGAGAGGCCAACGCCACCGCCCATGGTCACTCCGTCCATGATCGCCAGGTAAGGCTTCGGGAACGCCTTGATCATGGCATTCATCCGATATTCTTCGGCAAAAAAAGCGCGCGCCTGCGCTCCATCACGCAAGCCACTGTCGCGCAGCATTACAATATCGCCACCGGCACAGAAACCACGGGTCTGGTCCGCGTGATCCACCAGGACCATATGGACACCGTCATCGCTGGCCCAGTCCCTCAGGGCCGCCGTAATCGCGTGACACATGTCCAGATTGAGCGCATGGAGCGCTTCGGGGCGATTCAGAGTTATGCGGCCGAGGCCACCTTCCTGACGTACAAAAACATTTTCAGTCATGATGTGGTGTTATGCCTCCAAGACCGCCCTGATCAGTGTCCGGACGAAAATATCCCCGTTCGGATGTCATAGTCTACGGCCAAGCCGTAGTCCGGATCGTCCTCGGAATCGACCATCAGCTGGCCCGCCCGCCTGAGCAAGCTGTGGCAATCCCGCGAGAGATGGCGCAGCCGCAGGATCTTATGATGAGCTTCATACTTCGCCGCGAGGTCTTCAATGGCCTGGAGGGCGGACTGGTCGACCACGCGCGACCTCATGAAATCTACAATTACGATATCCGGGTCGTCTTCGGGCCGGAACAGTTCTGCGAAGCCCGCCGTCGAACCAAAGAACAGGGGCCCTTCAATTTCATAAACAATGGCACCGGGCGTGCGAACACTGTCGCGCTTGATAATATGAAGGCGGCTGGCATTGTTCCAGGCATAAGCGAGGGCAGACACAATCACGCCAACTAGAACGGCGACCGCGAGGTCCTGCCAGACGGTGACGCCTGTGACGAGCAGGATCACGAAGGCGTCAACGCGCGGGATACGCGTCATAATCCTCAGACTATTCCAGGCAAACGTCCCGATCACGACCATGAACATCACGCCAACCAGAGCTGCCAGCGGGATCAGCTCGATGATGTGCGAACCGACGAGGATAAACGTCAGAAGAAAAAGCGCGGCGGAAAGTCCGGACAGCCGCGTTCGACCGCCCGACTTCACATTGATCATGGACTGGCCGATCATGGCACAGCCCCCCATCCCCCCGAACAGACCCGTCACAATATTTGCCCCGCCCTGAGCCAGACATTCCTGTGACGCGCCTCCACGCTTTTGCGTGATCTCGCCGACCAGATTCAGCGTCAACAGGCTTTCAATCAACCCGATCGCCGCCAGCACGATGGCATAGGGGAAGATGATGCCCAGCGTTTCAAGTGTCATGGGGACCTGCGGCAGCCGGAACTCCGGCAAGCTACCACTGATGGAAGCCAGATCGCCCACCACCGGCGTGTCAATTCCGAAACCAATCACCAGAGCCGCGACAACAGCGATGCCGGCCAAAGGCGCCGGGACAAGCTTGGTCAGCTTGGGCAGGCCCCAGATGACAAACATGGTGAGGCCGATCAGAAGCAGCATCACCACGATATCATTTGTCGGCAACCATGGTCCCGCCCACTGAAAGCCGTGGCCCGATGCCATCTCATTCTGCGGTTGGAACTGGCCGAGCTGGGCCAGAAAGATGACAATGGCGAGCCCGTTGACGAAACCGAGCATCACAGGATGGGGCACCAAACGAATGAATTTTCCCAACCGGAACAGGCCCGCCAGAAATTGCAGTCCGCCCATCAGGACCACGGTGGCGAAGAGATAATCCACCCCGTGCTCTGCCACGAGCGCCACCATAACGACGGCCAGCGCCCCCGTGGCGCCGGAAATCATCCCGGGCCGCCCCCCGGCCAACGCCGTGATCAAACCAACAATAAAGGCCGCGTATAACCCGACCAGCGGCTCGACTCCGGCCACGAAGGCAAACGCAACAGCTTCTGGAACAAGGGCCAGCGCCACGGTCAGCCCCGCCAGCAATTCGACCCGGACCCGACCAGGCGTAAAGGTTTCGCGCTGGGTCTCAGCCCAGGCGGTGAGGTTGAGACGGGCTGCATAGTCTGCAAAGGGAGAGGACGTCATGGGCGGACTCCGGTTTCGGGGGGGACGTCCTACCCGATCTAGAGGGATTGATCAGACAGGCACCCCCCCAAAAACACCTTCCGCTCCCCCCGCGCCGGTGCCCTTAATTCAGGGCACACCCCTCTATGGTGATCCGGTGCATGATCCTGCGCTGCCCCTGATAGTCATTCAGGGCCCAGTGCCATGTTGAACGATTATCCCACATTGCGACGCTCCCCGGGGACCATTTGAAGCGATAGTGAAAGTCGCCGGAGAAGCAATGGGCGAACAATCTTGACAGAAGCGGCTGAGAGTCCTCACGGGTCTGGCCTTCAAAATGGGTGGTGAATGCCGGGTTCACATAGAGCGCCTTTTTCCCACTCATGGGGTGGGTGATCACGACAGGGTGAGTGACGTCGAGCAGCTGGTCGGCAACAGTCGCGTTCCCAATACGGCCCCTGCCGGCGTCAGATTTGCTGTAATAGGTGTCGTCAGCAGCTCCGAAGATATGGCGGCCCGAATGGACAGCGCGCAGGCCCTGCACCTGCTCCCGCAGATCATCGGGCAGGGTGTCATAAGCTGCGTACATGGAAGCAAACATTGTATCGCCACCGGTTTCGGGCAGCTCGCGGGCCACAAGGACAGACCCCAGTGCCGGTTCCAGATCATAGGAGTGATCGGTATGCCAGCCACCTCCGATATTATCCGTCTGATCCGGTTCTTTCGCCACCAGGGCAATCTCCGCATAATCGGGATGCGCCGCAAAGAACCGATTGATATTGATATCCCCCCACCGTTGCGCGAACTCTATATGATCCTGCTCCGACAAGGTCTGGTTCCGGAAGAAAAGCACACCGTGTTCAGAAAACGCCTGAGTGATCTCTCCAAAGGCCTCATCGCTGAGATCACGCAGGTCGACGCCTGAGATTTCAGCCCCAACTCCGCTGAGCGAGGTTACAGTTGGCAAGCTCATGGGCTCGTTCCTCCAGATGTTTTTTTTACGATAGTGACCGGCCATCAGCGGAGCAATAGCTTAGTCGCGCAGCATATCCCGGCTGATGATGACTCGCATGATTTCATTGGTCCCCTCGAGGATCTGGTGAACTCTCAGATCACGAACGATCTGTTCCACACCATAATCATGAAGGTAGCCATAGCCTCCGTGAATTTGCAGGGCCTCGTTCGCAACCTTTGACCCCGTGTCGGTCACAAAGCGCTTCGCCATCGCACACCAGCGTGTGGCGTCTGCGGCGGCGGCATCCAGTTTCCGGGCGGCTTCATAAAGCATCATCCGCGCGGCCTGCAGCTCTGTTTCCATATCTGCCAGCTTGAACTGGACGGCCTGAAAGCCGACCAGAGGCTGGCCAAACTGCTCCCGCTCACGTGCATAGGACAAGGCCTTGTCCAAAGCTCTCTGCGCCCCACCAAGCGAACACGCGGCGATGTTCAGACGTCCTCCATCGAGCCCTGCCATGGCGAATTTAAAGCCCTGCCCCTCCTCTCCTACCCGATGAGATACCGGCAAGCGAACCTCATCGAGAAGGACCTGCCGGGTTGGTTGACTGTTCCAGCCCATTTTACGCTCGTTTGCCCCGAAGGACAGGCCAGGTGTCCCAAGCGGAACAATGAAGGTCGAGATCCCACCGGCACCGTCGCCACCCGTTCGGGCCATCAGAACATAGATGTCCGAAACACCCGCCCCGGAGATGAACTGCTTGGCGCCATTGAGAACATAGTGGTCCCCGTCGCGCCGAGCGGTTGTCTTCAACGCCGCAGCATCCGAACCCGATCCCGGTTCTGTCAGACAATAGCTGGCCATCAGCTCCATGCGGGTCAACGGCCCGACAAATGCCTTTCGCTGAGCATCATTCCCAAAGGTGTTGATCATCCAAGTGGCCATATTGTGAATAGAGACAAAGGCTGCAGTCGACACGTCACCATAGGCCAATTGCTCAAAAATCAGGGCGGCATCCAGCCGTCCAAGACCGGACCCGCCGACGGTTTCGGGCACATAGATTCCGGCAAAACCAAGTTCTGCCGTGTTTCGGATCACATCGACCGGAAAATGTTTGTCCTGATCCCACACCCCCGTGAACGGGAGCAGGCTGTCCGTCGCGAAGCGGCGCGCCATATCCTGAATCATGACTTGCTCATTGGACAGTTGGGAGTTCATGGGCCAAGCTAACTTTTCTGTCTTTATCAGCTCACAATCGTCACGGTACAGGACTTCGTCAATGCCAGACTTGCCGCCGGGCTTTCTGATGGATCTTGCGACGCCGGAGGACATCCCGGCACTGATCTGGGCGGATCTGGGCGCTAACGCCCTGTTCGCACCGACCGGGCTTATTCAACCCGAGGCTCTGGAGCAGCACGTTCCCGAAACGGTGCTGGCAGAAGAAATCCACCACAAAAATGTCATTGTCATTCGACGCGAGGATCAGTCGCCGGTCGGGTTCGCGATGGTCACGCGGCGCCATCAGGGACTTTACCTCGACCAGCTGAGCGTCCACCCGGACTATGGTCGCCGGGGACTCGGACGACACCTCGTCTTGCGCGTCGTCCACGAGACCGAGGCACGGCACTTACCGCATGTGACACTCTCAACCTTTCGGGACCTGCCGTGGAATGGTCCCTTTTATGCCTCGCTCGGATTCGTCGAGATTAACCGCAAGAGGTACGAGCCTTTTATGTTCGCCATTGAAGACGCTCAAAGAGACTATATGGATGTAACATCACGTTGTTTTATGCGGCGACCGGTCCGCACCTCTATCTTCCGGCGAAGGGGAATTTAATGCGCTCTCATTTTCTGCAAAGCTTTCCGTCCTCCCGGCTTCGCCGATTAAGGCAGTCCTCCTGGATCCGGTCCCTGACGGCGGAAACTCAGATCAGTCCGGCCGACCTCGTCTGGTCCATCATTATTCACGATGGAAACACCCCGAGAATTCCGGTGGCGGCCATGCCCGGTGTCGACCGGTTAAACCTTGATGAGGCGGTCAAAGCCGCCGAGCGGGCCGAAGCGCTTGGAATACCCGCCATTGCCATGTTCCCGCATATCCATCCGGACAGAAAAGATGAAGCCGGGACGGAATCACTGAACCCGGACGGCCTCGTGCCCCGGGCCATCAAAGCGATGAAAGCCGCGGCCCCAAATGTCGGAATTATCTGTGACGTCGCGCTCGACCCCTTCACATCGCACGGTCATGACGGCCTCATCGATGAAAAGGGCTATGTGCTGAACGACGAAACAACTGCGGTTCTGGTCGAGCAGGCCCTGATGCAGGCCCGGGCCGGCGCTGACATCGTGGCGCCCTCAGATATGATGGACGGGCGGGTTGGCGCCCTCAGAAAGGCTCTGGAAGCGCAGGATCTGATCAACACTATGATCCTGTCCTATGCCGCGAAATACGCCAGCGGCTTCTACGGCCCTTACCGCGAAGCAATTGGATCGGCCACGGCGCTTATCGGTGATAAAAAAACCTATCAGCAGGACCCTGCCAACAGCGATGAAGCCCTCAGAGAGGTGGCCCTCGACATTCAAGAGGGGGCCGACATGGTAATGGTCAAGCCGGGCCTCCCCTATCTGGACATTGTGCAGCGGGTTTCAGAGACCTTCGCGATCCCGACCCTCGCCTTTCAGGTTTCGGGAGAATACGCCATGATCCAGGCGGCAGCCCAGAAAGGCTGGATCGATGGACACCGCGTAATGCTGGAGACCATCGTCAGTTTCAAGCGTGCCGGGGCGAGTGGTGTTGTGACCTACTTCGCTGACCGGATTGCAGACACACTGTCCGCCGGGGCCTAGTCCTCGTCGGCCGGCAGGATCTGGCGACCCCGATACATCCCGGATTTCAGATCAATGTGGTGCGGACGGCGAAGTTCGCCGGACTCGGCATCTTCAATGTAGGCGTTGCCCTGAAGCCGGTCATGGGCCCGGCGCATACCGCGCTTGGAAGGAGTCGTTTTGCGCTTAGGAACAGCCATAGCATTAGATCCGGATGGTTATTGGGCCCAGCCCTTTGAAACAAGGCACGCCTATAACTGAGCCCATGCGGCCATGCAAGAGGCAACACTGCTGACAAAACAGTCCGCTCAGACGAGGCGGCTCTGTGTGAGCGCAGCCCCGATGAAACTGGCAAAGAGGGGGTGCGGCTCGAACGGCCGCGACTTCAGCTCGGGATGGTACTGAACGCCGATGAACCAGGGATGATCGGACAGTTCGATGATCTCTGGCAATTTGCCATCCGGGGACATCCCCGAGAAAATGACTCCATTGTCCTCGAGGGGTCCGATAAAGTTGGCATTGACCTCATAGCGATGGCGATGCCGCTCGCTGATGTTAAGCGAGCCATAAATCTCGGCAACCTTGGACCCCGCCTTTAACCGTGCAGGATAAGCCCCCAGACGCATGGTTCCGCCCATATCCGCCGTCTGGTCGCGGGTTACACGCTCATTTCCCTTGGTCCATTCCGACATCAAGCCAACAACGGGATCATCCGCCGGGCCGAATTCAGACGTCGTGGCAGAGTCAATGCCGGCGAGGTGCCGCGCCGCTTCGACCACCGCCAGCTGCATGCCATAACAAATCCCGAAACAGGGGATCTTCCTCTCCCGGGCGAACCGCGCGGCACGCATCTTTCCGCGGGCGCCGCGCTCGCCAAAGCCCCCCGGAAGGATAATCCCATTGACCCCCTCAAGGATGTCGAGCGGCGCCGTGTCATCGTCAAATGCCTCGCTGTCGATCATCTGAACCCTGACCCGAACATTATTGGCCAGGCCGCCATGCACCAGCGCCTCGGATACGGATTTGTAGGCATCAGGTACATCGACATATTTGCCCACGAGGCCGATGCAGACCTCGCCATCCGGATTATGCACGGTATGGGCAATGCGTTCCCAGCGGCTCAGATCAGGCTGGGGCGTCCCCTCCATCCGGAAGTGCCAGAGAACCTCGTCATCCAGCCCCTCCTGATGATAGGCAGCGGGGACATCATAAATATGCCCCACATCCCGCGCCTCGATGACACTTGACGGGCGGACATTACAGAAACTAGCAATTTTGGCCTTCTCCGTCTCCGGAATTGGACGGTCACACCGGCACAGCAAAACCTGCGGCTGAATCCCGATGGAGCGCAATTCCTTCACCGAGTGTTGGGTCGGCTTGGTTTTCATTTCACCCGCTGCCGGAATGTAGGGCAGAAGGGTCAGATGAATAAAGCAGGAGCGCTCCGACCCGAGCTCCTGACCCAGCTGGCGAATGGCCTCGAAGAAAGGCAGCCCCTCAATGTCTCCAACAGTGCCGCCAATCTCGCACAGAACGAAATCAACATTCTCGCCAGCATCGCTGAGGACAAAATCCTTAATCTCATTGGTGACGTGCGGGATTACCTGAATGGTCGCACCCAAATAATCGCCCCGACGTTCTTTTTCGATGATCGTTGAGTAGATCCTGCCCGTCGTGATATTGTCCGACTGGCGAGCTGACACTCCGGTAAACCGTTCGTAATGGCCAAGGTCCAGATCGGTTTCAGCCCCGTCATCTGTCACATAGACTTCACCGTGCTGACGTGGGCTCATGGTCCCCGGATCGACGTTCAGATAGGGATCGAGCTTCCGCAGACGAACCGTGAAGCCACGCGCCTGCAGCAGCGATGCCAGAGCCGCAGAGGCAATTCCTTTGCCGAGTGAGGAAACCACGCCGCCAGTGATGAATATGTAGCGAGTCATGGACATGCAGATTGCCTGATTCGGTTCTTTGCCCGAACGGAAAAAACCGTCGGTCTCAAATCTATTGTGCAGAGCCTAGAGGATCATCTTCAGGGGTTTCTGTGTCATCTGCTGGCACGGGGGCAACATCGACAGCCAGAGGGTCATTTCCGATCAGGCTGCGGTCAGGCGCAAGTATATCATCCAGATCCCCGATCCCCAGGGCATCATCTGCCGGATCAGGCGCGAAGTCTTCTTCAAGCGCCCGTTCGATATCCGTCAGACCACCGGAGTCGCGGTTGGTCGAAATCGTGGTCAGCCCCAGGCTTGTGAGAAAAAAGATCGCCCCGAAAATGATCGTGGTGCGAACCAACGCGCCCGTCACACCCGAGCCGGACATCAGCCCGCCACCGGGGCCTCCACCGCCACCAATACCGAGTGCACCGCCTTCGGACCGTTGCATAAGGACCACCGCGATGAGCACGATGGAAACAAGAATGTGTGCGACCAGTATTACCGTCAGCATGACATGCCCTCGAGACTTAATGGGCGGGGCTTACGCCTTTCTGAGCCCAGCGCCAACCCCCGCCCTTCAGTCCGGATCAATTGCGGTGCGATAAATCGCCATGAAATCTTCGGCCCTGAGGCTGGCGCCTCCGACCAGACCACCATTCACATCAGCAACCTGCAAAATGCGCCTGGCATTTTTTGAGGTCATGGATCCCCCGTAGAGAATCCGGATCTCAGCCCCATGATCAGGGAAGCGCCGGGTCAGGAATGTCCGAACATGATGGTGAACCTCGCCAATCTGCTCCGGCGTTGGCACCCGACCGGTGCCGATGGCCCAGATCGGCTCATAGGCAATAACCAGGTTCTGCCCGGACTGCCCGACGTCCGGAATCGACTGCTGAAGTTGGCGACCGATTACGGTCAAGGCATCGCCGACCTCCCGCTCGGGGAGGCTCTCTCCCACGCAAACAATTGGCGTCAGACCTGCGCCCTGAGCGGCACACAGCTGAGCGGCCACCTCCAGATCGGTCTCTCCATGATCCGCCCGCCTCTCGGAGTGGCCAACAATGACATAAGTGGCGCCCGCCTCCGCCAGCATGGTCGCAGAAATGTCACCCGTATGCGCGCCCGAATCCTCCCTGTGGCAAGTCTGGCCACCGATTCTCAGACGCGGTCCGGCGACGCTGGCAACCCGGCTCAGAAGCGTTGCCGGAGGGCACACCAGGCAGTCAGCACCATCCGCCAGCTCCGCCAGCTCCGCCAGCTGATCGCGCATTATCTGGATTTCAGACAGAGCAGAGGACAGCCCGTTCATTTTCCAATTGCCTGCAATCAGGGTACGCACCATAGCACTCACCATCTTGAACATGTCCCTGCGCTCGCCTAGCAAGCACCTAGGACTGGTATAACTACTTCTTTAGGAGAGCATAGCAATGCTCACAATGATCCGTCAGATGCTCCGCTCTAAGGCCGCCGGGGGCTTGTTTGTTCTTTTGATTGTGGCCATGGCCGCCTGGGGCGTCACAGACGTTTTCAGCGGAGGGCTCGGCGCCAATCTCCTCGGCGCTGGTGATCGGACCGTTTCGGACAGGGCTTTTGACAATGCCGTGGAACGCGAACTCCGCTCGGCGACCGACTCCCGCGGAAGGTCCCTGACAAAGGAACAGGCTCTCGGTCAGGGCCTGATCGACCAGATCCTTCAAAGAGAGCAATTCGGCCTCGTCATCAAAGCCTATGCCGACACACAGGGACTCGCCCCGACCCAAGCCGCCATCCGTGCCGAAATCGAGCAGAATGAGAGCTTTCAGGACACGACCGGTCTGTTTGACCTGGCACTTTACAATTCGCTCCTTCGCCAGAACGGTTACACGTCGGCAGACTTTGAATCGATGCTGGAGAGCAGCCTGACCCAGGACAGGTTAAGACGACTCACCCGGGCCTCTTTGGCCGTGCCCGTCCCGCTGGCTCAGATTGAAGCGGCGTTCCGCGCCGAGCAGCGTGATGCGGAATGGTTTGTTTTCGAAGCCCGTCCTGAAGCCGATGTCGGATCGCCGGACGAAACAGAAATCATCGAACTCTATCAAGAGGTCGAAGCAAGCCTGCAAGAACCTGAACGCCGGCGCGTCAGCCTCCTCAAGATGAGCCCGGAGGATTTTACAGGAAGCGCAGGGCTCACAGAAGAAGACCTGGTCGCATTTTATGATGCGTATCGGTCCGACCGATACACAGGGCCGGACACGCGCAGTTTCACGGTCTATCAATTCACGACAGAGGACGCCGCACGCGCCGCACTTGGCAGGATCGCAGGCGGCGCCGAAGCCGCAGTCCTTGAAAATCTGTCGAGCACCACGGTGCTGACCGGGGCGCGAGATCTCATTCGAAATACACGACTTCAGGACCTGGTTTTCGGCGCGGGCAGTTCTGTCAACGGCATTTACGGTCCTCAGCTCGAAGGCGACTTGTGGACTGTTATTCGTCTTGAAGCGATTTTCCCGGGCGAGTCGACGCCCTTTGAGCAGGTTCGTGACGAAATTGAAGAGGAACTGGCCTTTGAACAGGCCACCGAACTTTTCTACGCCGCTCTGCCCCGTTTTGATGACCTGATTGGAACCGGCGCCAGCCTGGAGGCCATCGGCCAAGACCTTGGACTTCCGGTTCTGTCTTTCGACGCCGTAGACGCGATGGGTGCTCTGAAGGGTGGGCTTTACAATTCCAGTCTTCGCGAAAACCCTGAGCTGCTCAGCCAGATTTTTGATCGTACCGAGGGGGCCGTAACGGAACGGCTCGGCGAAGACGAGGCGTCATGGATGGCGCGCGTTGATGAAATCCAGCCTTCCAGACGTCCCAGCCTCGACGAGGTCAGGGAAGATCTGGTCGAAGCCTGGAAAATCCGGAAACGCAACGCGCTGCGAGAGGAAGAAACCGAAGCAATTATCTCCAGGCTCGACTCTGGTGAATCGACTCTCGCACAGGAGGCGGAAAACTATGGTACGACGGTTCAGTCTCTGAGTCGCCCACGGTCCCGAAGTACCATCGAGGCAGAACTGCCGCCGGCTCTGATTTCCAGACTCTTCAGTGCCCGCGAGGTCGGCGACGTTCAGGCTGTCACAAGCACCACCGGGGCGACCCTGATCCTAAAGGTGACGCTGATCGACCCGGTAAGTCCCGAAGCCCTCCCGCCGATGGCGCGCCAGATTGCGCCGAGCCTCGATGAAGGCCTCGCCAACGACCTGTTTCAGGCCTTCTTTCTGGATGTTCAGGCTGAGATTGATGTGGACGTGAACGACCGGGCCCTCGACACCTATAAGCGCAGCATCCAAGTGACGGAATGATGAAGGACCAGTTGATCGTCCGACGGCGGCCTGGGGATGTAGAAACGCCGGTTTCGGCCATGCTGAAGCTGGGCCCTGACAGGCCCGGGGCCTTCCTGTTCGAATCAATTCTGGGTGGAGAAACCCTCGGCCGGTACTCTTTCATCGGCTTCGAACCACTTCGCTGGATGCGCATTCTCGATGGGCATGGAGAGATTTCACCCGACGCCAGTTTTTCCGAAGCCGAGACCGTTTCAGGGGAGGCTGTCGACGCCCTTCGGCATTTTGCAGAGGCGGGTCTGGCCGATATTCCCACCGACGAACCCGACCTGCCCCCCATGGCCAGCGGCTGCTTTGGCTATGTTGGATATGACATGATCCAACATGTGGAACCCGTTCAGATATCGGCCCCTGACAAGTTGAACGTGCCCGAAGCCCTGCTGGTCATTCCCGGCATCGTGCTGGTCTTCGACCATCTCTATCAGGAATTGATTCTGGTTGGGCGCCATGCCCCGGGCCACCAAGAGGACGCGGAGAAACGTCTGGACGCCGTGGAGGCGGCACTGGAGTGTCCCCTGCCGCTGACGCCCCGTACCGGAGACCCTCAAGAGCTCCACTTCACCTCCAATACCACCCAGGACCAATATTTTGATATGGTGGAGCGGGCTCGGCGCTACATCAAGGCGGGAGACATCTTTCAGGTGGTGCCGTCGCAGCGTTTCAGCACGGCCTATCAGCTCAAATCCATCAGCCTGTATCGGGCACTGCGACGTCTCAACCCGTCCGCCTTCATGTTTCACATGAACCTCGGGGATGTCCGGCTCATCGGATCCAGTCCCGAAATTCTGGTGCGGGTCCGGTCCGGTCGGGTCGCGATCCGCCCGATTGCCGGGACACGCCCCCGATCCGGGGATCCCACAGAGGATGCCCGCCGTGCGGAAGACCTGCTCTCCGATCCCAAGGAACTGGCCGAACATCTGATGCTGCTGGACCTCGGGCGAAATGATGTGGGCCGGGTCGCCGCTTATGGGACCGTCGAGGCCACCGAGCAATTCATCGTCGAGCGATACAGTCATGTGATGCACATCGTCTCCCATGTCGAAGGGGATCTGCGCGAGGGCGTCGACGCGGTTGATGCCCTGTTGGCGGGGCTTCCGGCCGGGACGGTCTCGGGTGCGCCCAAGATTCGGGCGATGCAGATCATCGATGAATTGGAACAGGTGCGCCGCGGCATCTATGGCGGGGCCATCGGCTATTTTGGATGGAATGGTGACCTCGATACCTGCATTGCGCTGCGAACAGCTGTGTTGAAGGATGGACACCTGCACATTCAGGCCGGAGGCGGCGTGGTGCTGGACAGCGATCCGCAATATGAGTTCGAGGAAACCCTGCACAAAGCCAACGCTTTGAAACGGGCTGCAGCGCTGGCCGCCAAGTACGAGTTCGACCAATGAGCCGACCCAACATCCTCCTCGTCGATAATTATGACAGCTTTACCTGGAACCTGGTTCATTTCCTGGAAGAGATCGGCGCCACGACCAAAGTGATCCGAAACGATGAGCTGAGTGTGGCAGAAGTCCTCGGCCGGAACCCTGACGGCATCGTCCTGTCGCCGGGACCGTGCACGCCCCGCGAGGCCGGGATCTGCGTGGATCTGGTTCGCGCGGCCCCGCAGACCCTTCCGATCCTCGGCGTGTGCCTCGGGCATCAGAGCATTGGCGCCGCTGAAGGCGGGGACATCATCTCTGCGCAGGACATCCGGCATGGCAAGCTCAGCACCATACGCCATAAGGGTGGCGCCCTGTTCGAAGGCCTCCCTGAGACGTTCGATGTGGTGCGTTATCACTCGCTGGCCATTCGGCCCGACCGGTTGCCGGACACGCTGATATCTGATGCCGTAACGCCAGATGGTGAAATCATGGCGATACACCACGTCTCCCGCCCGGTGTTCGGTGTCCAGTTTCATCCCGAAAGCATCAAGACGGAATATGGTCACGCCCTGCTGCGGAACTGGCTTGGGTTCTGCGCCGGATCGTGAACCCGCAAAGCCCCCCTGTTCAGGCTCTCTGACGCAGGTTAAACCCCCCACATGACCGATCCATCTCTGACACCCGCGCTTCTGGCGATTTCGCGATCCGAGGAATTGCCGCCCGATATGCTCGAAGCCGCCTTCGGCGCTCTGCTCAGCGGAGACTTCACTCCGGAGCAAGCCGGTGCCTTCCTGATGGGGCTGGCGGTTCGCGGCGAGACCGGGCGTGAGCTTCTGGCCGGCGCAAGGGTAATGCGGGCGAATGCGCGCAGAATAGACCTTGAAGGCCCCCTTCTCGACACCTGCGGCACTGGCGGTCTTGGGTGGACAAGCCTGAACACATCCACCGCCTCTGCCCTCGTAATTGCCGCGTGCGGTGGTAAGGTTGCCAAGCATGGAAATCGATCCGTTCCACCGAAAACGGGATCGGCGGACGTGCTAGAGGCGCTCAACGTCGAGCTGGACCTGACCGAGGCGCGCTTTCGCGCCTGCCTTGAAAACGCAAATGTCGGCTTCCTATTTGCACGAACCCATCACAGCGCTATGCGCCACGTGGCACCGATACGGCAATCTCTGCGGATCAGGACCATTTTCAACCTCCTCGGACCCCTGTCCAATCCAGCCGGCGCGACCCACCAGATTCTCGGCGTCTACGACTCTCGGTGGCTTCGCCCCATGGCGGAGGCCCTACGTGACCTTGGCATCCAGCGGGCCTGGGTCGTTCACGGCTCCGACCCGGGAAACAGCGCCATTGATGAACTCTCCATTGCCGGCGACACCCAGATTATAGAAGTCAGGGACGGCCAGCTGCGGGACTTTAGCCTGGTCCCGGAAGACGCGGGATTGGATCGCCAGCCCCTGTCAGCGCTCCACGGAGGCACGCCGGATGAAAATGCGATGGCCATACGTGAATTGCTGGCGGGTCGGATGGGGCCGTTCCGGGACGCGGTGCTCCTCAATGCGGCCGCCGGCCTTCTGGTTCTTGGGGTGGTGGACAACCTGAAGAGCGGTGTTGAGCAGGCCGCCGACGCCCTCGACTCCGGCGCAGCGGAGCAGACCCTCTCCGTTCTGAGCCGGGAGTCCCGGGGGAGCTCCACGTGAGCACAGCGCTTGATAAAATCATTCTTTACAAGCGAGATGAGGTCGCGCAGTTGCGGGCGCGTACCCATGAGCCGGAGCTACTGGCAC
>CAJXMY010000014.1 GCA_913056435.1 uncultured Hyphomonadaceae bacterium
CGCGGCTTCGCGCTGTTCGGTGTCCTGCTGGTGAATATGTTCAACTTCGGCGCCTATTCGCCCGAATGGACCGGCGCCCTGTCACAACGTCATCATACTGCATGGCGGTCTCCCTCTTGTCTTGCCGGGGGTGGTAGCCGGTTTCGGACGCTCCCGGAAGGTGCTCCGCCGCGTCAGCCCGGGGCTGCGGCGAGACGGCCCGTCGACTCCGTGCTGTTTGATCCTATCTGATCAGGAAGAGGCGGCAGGCAGGACCATGACCAACCCGACAGATCCAGAACGCAACCGTTTCAGCGCCCGGCTGGGTCGCACCGCCCGCGTGGGGGCGAATCTGTCGGGCGCCGGGCTGAGCTTTGCGACACAGTCCCTGTTCGGGGGCGAGGCCGGCGATGCCCGGATTGCCAAGGCTCTGGCCGCGGCGCTTGGGCGTTCTAAGGGTCCCCTGATGAAAGTCGCCCAGATGGTGTCCACCATTCCGGACTTCCTGCCGGCGGAGTATGCGGCCGAACTGTCCCAGTTGCAGGCTCAGGCGCCCGCCATGGGCTGGCCATTTGTGCGACGTCGGATGCGCGCCGAGCTTGGTCCTGACTGGCAGGACCGCTTTGCCGAATTTGGCCGGACGGCCGCACATGCGGCCTCGCTGGGCCAGGTCCACCGGGCGATCCTGCCTGATGGTCGCGAGGTGGCCTGCAAGCTGCAATATCCCGACATGGCCAGTGCCGTTGAGGCCGATGTTGGCCAGTTGCGGACCCTGATCGGGCTGTTCCGGCGACTGGACGGGTCGATCGACCCGTCCCAGATGGTCGATGAGATCGCCGCCCGTCTTCGTGAAGAGCTCGATTATGCCCGTGAGGCCCGCCACATGGCGCTCTATGCGCATATCCATAAGGACAATGACTTCGTCGAGGTGCCGCTCTGCGTGCCGGAGCTGTCGACCGACCGGCTGCTGACCATGAGCTGGCTCCGCGGTGACCCGCTGGTCGACTATGAGCAGGCGGACCAGGAGACCCGCAACACGATTGCCACTCATTTGTTCTGGACCTGGTGGCTGCCCATGAACCGGCGCGCCGTGATCCATGGCGATCCCCATCTTGGGAACTATCAGGTGACCCGGGGGGGGCAGGGCCTCAACCTTCTCGATTTTGGCTGTATCCGTGTCTTTCCGCCCAGCTTTGTCGTCGGCGTGGTCGAGCTGTATCGGGCCATGCTGGCCGATGACTTCGATGCCGCCTATGCCGCCTATGAAAAGTGGGGCTTTACGGGGCTGACCCGCGAGCTGGTGGAGGTGTTGAATATCTGGGCCCGGTTCATTTACGGGCCCCTGCTGGAAGACCGGGTGCGCAGCGTGGCCGACGGGGTGAAGCCCGGCGAATATGGTCGGAAGGAAGCCTTCGCCGTGCGTAAGGCCCTCAAGGAGACCGGGCCGGTCACTATCCCCCGCGAATTTGTGTTCATGGACCGGGCCGCGATCGGTCTGGGGGCCGCCTATCTGCGCCTCGGGGCAGAGCTCAAT
The DNA here is from genome assembly GCA_913056435.1 of uncultured Hyphomonadaceae bacterium. Taxonomy (GTDB): domain Bacteria; phylum Pseudomonadota; class Alphaproteobacteria; order Caulobacterales; family Hyphomonadaceae; genus Henriciella. The sequence goes on from CAJXMY010000014.1 coordinate 1,514, forward strand.
TTCCACCGGCTTTTCGAAGACAGTCTTGAGGGGTTTTCGGAGGCCCGCCTGCGGGCGGACCAGGCCGAGGCGCTGCATGCGGCCGGGCTGGATGCCGCCTGACGGGCCCAACCGAAGAGCCGGGACCCGTGGGTGATTGCCAGCGTGGCGGCTTCGGTCTTAGATCCTCCAAAAGGGAGGCAGGGATATGGACCTGGGACTAAAAGGGAAGAAGGCGCTGATTCTGGGCGGGACGAGGGGTATTGGCCGGGCCATTGCCGAGAGCCTGGCCGCAGAAGGCGTCGATATCGGTTTGTGCGCGCGCAATGGCGATCAGGTGGCCAGCACCGTGTCGGCGTTGCAGGCCAGCGGTGTGCGGGCGACGGGCCAGTCTGTCGATGTGATGCAGGCCGACGCCCTGAAGAGCTGGATCGGGTTGGTGGCGGAGGAGCTGGGGGGCCTCGACATGCTGATTTCGAATGCCGGGGCCATGGCGCAGGGGTTTGATCCGGCCAGCTGGCGGCAGAATTTTGAGCTGGATGTTCTTGCGGCGGTCAACGCCTTTGAGGCGGCCGAGCCTCACCTCAGCCATGCGGCGCAGGGCGGGGATGCGTCTTTTACCATCATCAGTTCCATTTCGGCGTCGGTGGCAGATCAGGCGGGCTCCTACGGGCCGGTTAAGGCCAGCCTGATTCACATGGCCAAGGGCCTCGCCCGCCAGCATGCCCGGTCCGGGATCCGGGTGAACACCATTTCGCCGGGCATGGTCTATTTCGAGGGCGGTGTCTGGCATCAGGTGGAGCAGAACATGCCGGACTTCTTCAAAAAGGCCCTCGCCCGCAACCCGACCGGGCGGTGTGCCACGCCCGAGGAAATTGCCCGCGCGACTGTGTTCCTCGCCAGCCCAGCCTCGTCTTACACAACCGGCAGCAATCTGATCATTGACGGGGCGCTGTCGAACAAGGTGGATTTCTAGCCGGATGGCTTTGCCGGTCGCCGCTTTCGGCCTCGCCAGCGTCCTGAGTGTTCTGGTCGCCGGCCTTCATGTCTTCGCTGGTGGGCCGGTCGTGGTGCCCGTGCTGTTTGAGGTTCTGCCGGAGAGGGTCGCGGTGCTCGCCTATTTTACGTGGCATTGCGGGACGGCGTCCCTTCTGGCCATGGCGGCGGGGTTCGGCTGGGCGGCGGCGCGACCCGATGGCCGGTCGGCGGGCCGTCTTGCGAGCCTGATCGCTGCCGGCTTTGGAGGCTTGGGCCTTAGCATCGCCCTGTTCATCAGCCCTGCCGCCTGGCAGACACCGATGCCCTATGCCTTCTGGTTGATCGCCCTTGTCGGCGGGCTGGCTGCGCTGACGGATCGCCGCACAGCCTAAACCCCAAGCCCGCGCGCCATGGCCGACAGGGCGTCGCGGGCATAGCGCCGGGAGACGCCGGCTTCGCCCCAGGCCATGAAGGCATGCGGCGCGCCGGGATAAACATGGAGCTCCGTCGGCACCCCGGCCGCCATCAGCCTTCGGGCATAATCGAGGTTTTCTTCGGTGAACAGATCGAGGGCCCCGGTGGCCAGAAAAGCCGGTGGAAGCCCGGCAAGATCTTCCGCCCGGGCCGGTGCGGCATACGGGGACACGCCGTCCAGTCCCGGCGCATGGCCCAGCAGAGCGCTCCAGCCGAAATGGTTCGACGCGGGCGTCCAGATGAATTCGCCATAGACGGTGGACAAGTCGGTCCGGACAGCGGTCCGGTCGTCCAACATGGGGAAGATGAGCTGCTGATGACAGAAACTGAATTCCGCCCGGTCCCGGACCAGCAGGGCCAGGGCTGCGGCCAGACCCCCACCGGCGCTTTCGCCGGCAACTGCGATCCGCGACGTGTCGATCTGAAGCGTCCCCGCCTCGCGGTGGAGCCAGGCCAAGGCGGCATAGCCATCTTCGACGGCCCCCGGCGCCTGGGTCTCCGGCGCCAGCCGGTAGTCCACCGAGGCGACCGTAGCGCCGAACTGCGTGGCCCAGGCCACACTCTGGGCATGGGTGGGATCCGAACTGTCGAGGACATAACCGCCGCCATGAAGGTGCAGGATGGCCGGCGCATTCCGGGCCGCGTTAACGGGCCGGATCAGCCGGACCGCGACGTCGGGTGCACCACAGGGGCCGGGCACGTGGCGGGTTTCCAGGGTCACGGTGTCAGGAAGCGGTCCGGCCGAGGCGGCGAGCTCGGCCCGCGATTTGCGGATGGCGGGCAGGGTTTCCGCGTTCAGGGTCACGGTTGGCCAGGCATCGAGCAGGGGCGCCAGTTCGGGGTCAAGCAGCGATTTCGAGGACATGGGCACTCCGGGTCTGGGTCTGTGCAGGACACTAGCGCCGTTCTGGATCGCAGCAAGAACGTCTCGCCTCTACCCCGAATCACATTGTCGGTTTAGGCTGGTGGCATGCCCGACAGCGCCCGCTCCCGTTCCCGGCCACAGATCCGGCAATTGCCGCCGGAAACCGTGAACCGGATCGCGGCAGGTGAGGTGATTGAGCGCCCTGCCGCGGTGGTCAAGGAACTGGTCGAAAATGCGCTGGATGCTGGTGCAGAACACATACAGGTGCGGATCGAGCAGGGCGGGCTTGGCCGAATTCTGGTGGAGGATGATGGCTGCGGTCTCAGTGCCGCGGAGATGCCGCTTGCCCTGCAGCGCCACGCGACCTCGAAACTGGTGCCCGGTCCGGATGGACAGGTCGATTTGCTCAACATTCACACGATGGGGTTTCGCGGCGAGGCTTTGCCCTCCATCGCCAGCGTCAGTCGGCTGACTCTTGCCTCGCGTGCCGCGGATGGCCACGCGGCAGAACTGGTGGTAAGCGCCGGTCAGATGGAGGGGCCCCGCCCGGTCGCCTTTACCGGGCGCGGCCTGACGGGGACCCGCATTGAGGTCCGCGATCTGTTTCATGCGACACCGGCCCGCCTGAAATTCATGAAATCCGAGCGCGCCGAGACCATGGCGGTAAGCGATGTCGTCAAGCGGCTCGCCATGTCGCGGCCGGATGTCGGCTTCACCCTCGAGAGCAATGGGCGCTCGGTGTTGCGGGCGGCGCCGATGGGGACGGAACCGGCCGAACGGCTGGCCCGGCTTGGCGCCATAATGGGGCGGGATTTTCGCGACAATGCTGTGGAGATTGATGCCGAGCGCGAGGGCGTTCGGCTCTCGGGCTTTGCCGGCCTGCCAACGCTAAACCGCGGCAATGGCCAGATGCAGTTCCTGTTTGTCAATGGCCGGCCGGTTAAGGACCGGATGCTGACAGGGGTCCTGCGCGCGGCGTATCAGGACTTCCTGGCCCGTGACCGCCATCCTCTGGCGGCCCTTTTCGTCGATCTTGATCCTGAATTTGTCGACGTCAATGTGCACCCGGCCAAAACGGAGGTCCGGTTTCGCGATCCGGCCAATGTGCGGGGCCTGCTGATCGGGGCCCTGCGCCATGCGCTGGCAGCGGCGGGTCACCGGGCGAGCACCACCGTGGCGGGTCAGGCCCTCGGCAAGGTGACCAGCGAACCGGTCAATGCGTCAATCTTTCAGGCTTCAACCCTTTGGGCTGACCGGTCCGTACCGAGCCGCCCGCCGCTTGCCGGTCCCGGTGTCTCGTCGATGTCCGGGCCCGACTGGCGCCCGGCTGACAGCGCGCCAACAGCCCGAGTTGAGGCGCCGGCTCCGCCGTCTCCGGCAGACGACTTTCCGCTCGGCGTGGCTCGGGCGCAGCTGCATGAGACCTATGTCGTGGCCCAGACGCGGGATGGTATCGTGATCGTCGACCAGCATGCTGCCCATGAGCGGCTGGTCTATGAGAAGATGAAGGGACAGATGCGGGAGCATGGTGTGCGCCGGCAGGCCCTGCTGATCCCCGACATTGTGGACCTCGGCGAGGATGACGCCGCGCGCCTGCTGGCACGGACGGACGAATTGCTGGAGCTGGGTCTGGAAATTGAACCCTTCGGCGGCGGGTCGGTGTGCGTCCGCGCGACACCGGCCCTGTTCGGGGAAATGGATGTGCCCGGCCTGTTGCAGGATCTATGCGACGATCTGGCGGAGTATGAAGAGGGTCTTGCCCTGAGCGAGCGCTTTGAAGAGGTCATGGGCAATATGGCCTGTCGCTCCTCAGTGCGGGCGGGACGGCGCCTGACCGCGGAGGAGATGAACGCTCTGCTGCGTCAGATGGAGGCAACCCCTTATTCCGGACAGTGCAATCATGGCCGCCCCACCTATGTCGAGCTGAAACTGGCCGATATTGAGCGCCTGTTCGGCCGGCGGTGACTGTGGCACTGGACATCGTGAAAGCGGATCCGCGTGATGCGGTCTTCCGGGAGCCCCTGGCCCGCCATGTCGCAGCGGCGGATGATCAGGTTGGCCCTGAATTCAATTTCGCTCTGGAGGCGGATGCGCTTGCGGCACCCGGCATCGAGTTCTGGGCGGCCTGGCAGGGGGGGCAGCTGGCGGGTTTCATTGCTCTGAAACACCTCAACCCCCGAGAGGGCGAGGTGAAATCCATGCGGGTTCTGGACCCTTTTCTGGGGCAGGGCATCGGGCAACGGCTTCTTGATCAGGTGATCTCGGCGTCCCGGAGGGCGGGGCATGAGGCGGTCTGGCTGGAAACGGGCCGGCTCGACTCCTATGCCGCGGCCCGGCATCTCTACCGGCGTGCGGGGTTTGTCGAGACTGGCCCCTTCGGGGATTATCCCGATGCCGAGGCCAGTCTGTTTATGCGTCTCGACCTGATCGGTTGACCGTCAGGAACACCCGCCGATCCTAGCTCAGGCTGGCACAGAATCTCTGGATGCGGAGCATGGCATCGCTGAGCGCCTCGGTTGAGGTCGCATAGGACACCCGGAAAGCCGGCGACAGGCCAAAGGCCGCGCCCATGACGACCGCGACGGCTTCGGTCTCCAGAAGCTCGCGGGCGAAATCGGAATCATTCTCGATCTTTTGACCCGAAGGCGTGGTCTTCCCGATCGCGCCTGCGCAGGACGGATAGACATAGAAGGCGCCTTCCGGCGTATCGCAGCTTAGGCCTTCTGCCTTGTTGAGTTCTGCCACGACCATATCCCGGCGGGTCTTGAAAACCGCGTTACGGTCTTCGAGAAAGTCATGGGGGCCATTCAGCGCCGCGATGGCCGCATATTGGGAAATTGAGCAGGGATTGGATGTCGTCTGGCTGATCACCTTGCGCATGGTCTTGATCAGTTCCGCCGGCCCCGCCGCATAGCCGATCCGCCACCCGGTCATCGCATAGGCCTTGGAGACGCCGTTCATGGTCAGCGTCCGGTCATAGAGGGCAGGTTCGGCCTGCGCGATGGTGGTGTAGGTGAACCCGTCATAGACCAGATGCTCATACATATCATCGGTCAGGATCCAGACTTGTGGGTGGCGCAGAAGGACGTCTGCGAGTCCCTTGAGTTCGGCTGCGGTATAGGCCGCGCCCGTGGGATTGGACGGAGAGTTCAGGATCAGCCATTTCGTACGTGGCGTAATGGCGGCCTCAAGAGCGTCTGGCGTCAGTTTGTACTGGCTGTTTGCTCCACAGGCCACGGGCACCGGTCGCCCGCCGCAAAGGGCGGCCATTGCGGGGTAGCTGACCCAGTACGGCGCCGGGATAATCACTTCATCTCCGGGATTCAGAGTGGCGACGAAGGCGTTGTAAATGACCGGCTTGCCGCCGGGCGCCACATGAACCTGATCTGTCGTGTAGCTCAGCTCATTGTCACGCTGGAATTTCGCGGAAATGGCCTCTTTCAGGTCGGGCAGGCCATCGGCCGGGGGGTATTTGGTCTTGCCGTCACGGATGGCCTGGATCGCTGCCTCCTTGATGTGATCCGGCGTGTCGAAATCAGGTTCTCCGGCGCCGAGACCGATGACGTCGACCCCGGCACTGCGCAGCTCTGCGGCCTTTGTGGTCACGGCGATGGTGGCTGAAGGTTCCACGCGGTTGACGGCGTCACTGAGCGAAAGGGCTGTCGCCATGTCTGGCCTCCTGAAGCTGAGAGAGCTGGCATAGGGGCGCTTCACGTTTCAGGCAACTGTCGCGAGCATAAATTGAGGTAAATTTGAGACGGATTTTAAGGCGGCCCTCACCCTCTTCTGTCAAAGTGGTTGCAGATACATCAGGGAAAGCCGACCATGTCTTTGATCCAGAGGGGGTTTGAAACGCTGGAGACGTCCGCAGCGACACTCCTTCTGGAGGTCGATTCGGTGCTGCGGACTTCGGCTCTGTGGTTCAGTGGTCTGAACACCGCCGAGCGGACCCTTGGCGTGTGTGGGTTTATCGTTTTCCTGATTGTGCTGATGGTCGGTGCGGCACGCCGGGATCGGGATCCGGGCAGTGATCTGCGCCAGTTTTCCGGGGCGCTTGTGCTCGTTGTCACCGTGGCTTTCGGCCTCGGCTGGGGCTTTGATCAGGGTCCGGGATCGTTTTCTTATCTGTTTGGCCGCTAGGCGCGGCGGGCCCAAGCCCCTAGACTGGCGACATGTCCCGGCCCACTGACCCGCCATCCGCCCCTCGAGGCATAGATGTGATCAAGGATCATCTCAGTCGCCTGCCGGCCCGGCCTGGCGTTTACCGCATGTATGGCAGCGATGAGACCGTGCTCTATGTCGGCAAGGCCAAGAGCCTCAAGGCCCGGGTCGCGAATTATACAAGGCTCGGTGGCCACACTCAGCGTATCGCGGCCATGATTTCCCTCACCGCCCGAATGGAATTCGTCGTGACGGAGACCGAGACCGAGGCCCTGCTGCTCGAGGCCAGCCTGATCAAGTCCTTGAAACCGCGGTTCAATATCCTGTTGCGGGACGACAAATCCTTTCCCTATATCCTGATCCGGCGCGATCATGAGGCACCGCAGATCCTCAAATACCGGGGGTCGAAACAGGACCGGGGAGATTATTTTGGGCCGTTCGCCAGCGCCAACGCTGTCAACCGGACGCTGGACACACTGCAAAAAGCCTTTCTCCTGCGGACCTGCGAGGACAGCGTTTACAGCCAGCGTGAGCGGCCCTGCATGCTGCACCAGATCAAGCGGTGTGCAGCGCCCTGTGTGGGCCTGATCGACCCGGAGGCGTATCGCAGTCTGGCAGACCAGGCGGCGGATTTCCTGCGCGGCAAGGCCGGTGACCTTCAGGCTCAGCTGGCCACGGAGATGGACAGCGCGGCCGAGGAGATGGCGTTTGAGCGGGCGGCAACGCTGCGGGACCGGATCCGGGCGCTGGCGGTCGTCCGGGCCCAGCAGGATATCAATCCCGATGGGCTGGACGAGGCTGATATCTTTGCCATCTCGGTTCAGGGCGGTCTGTCGGCGGTTCAGGTCTTTTTCATTCGCGCCGGTCAGAACTGGGGGGCCAGCGTCCATTTCCCACGTCATGAAAAGGACCAGACGGACGCGGAGATCCTGTCAGCCTTTCTTGTCCAGTTCTACGACAAGCGCCCGCCGCCTCGGCTCATCCTGACGAATCGCCTGCCGGACCAGGACGGGCTGATTGGCGAGGCTCTGTCGCTGAAAGCAGACCGGCGCGTGGTGATCCGGGCGCCGCGTCGGGGGGACAAACGCAGCCTCGTGGATCAGGCCACGCGGAATGCCGCCGAAGCGCTGTCGCGAAAGCTGGCAGAAAGTGCCAGCCAGGCGCGCCTCCTGGGCGATGTCCAGAAAGTGTTCGATCTCAGCCAGCGCCCGGGGCGGATCGAAGTTTATGATAATTCCCACATCCAGGGCACAAACATGGTTGGCGGCATGGTGGTGGCCGGGCCGGAGGGCTTCGAAAAGGGCCAGTACCGCAAGTTCAACATCAAGGATACCACCCTGACACCAGGAGATGATTACGCCATGATGCGCGAAGTCATGCGGCGCCGTTTTCGGCGGGCTCTGAAGGACAGGGAAACGGGCGGGCAGGGCACCTGGCCGGACCTGGTTCTGATTGATGGCGGGTTGGGCCAGTTGACGGCCGTCACCGAGACTCTGACCGAACTGGGTCTGACCCCCGGCGAGGTGAATCTCGTCTCCATCGCCAAGGGTGTTGAACGCAATGCGGGCCGGGAGCAATTCTTTCAGCCCGGCAAGGCGCCCTTTCGCCTGCCGGAGTCATCGCCGGTTCTGTACTATCTCCAGCGGCTCAGGGATGAGGCCCATCGCTGGGCGATCGGGGCTCATCGTAGCCGGCGAGCGGCAGACCTTCGCCGCAATCCTCTGGACGATATATCGGGGATCGGCCCCGCCCGTAAAAAAGCGCTCCTGCAATATTTCGGATCCGCGCGGGGTGTCGCGCGCGCAAAGCTGGCTGACCTGCGGGCGATTGATGGGGTGTCCGACGCGATGGCGCAGAGGATCTACGACCATTTCAAGGAGGGGTAAGACCCTGTCTCAGCGATTGGCGCCGGGGACCCATTTGACATCCAGTATCCCATTCTCGTTGGCCACGCGCCCGGCGACAAAAAGCCAGTCGGAGAGACGGTTGATATAGGCTCGGGCCTCATCGCTAACGGGTTCGGTGTCGAGGCTGGCGAGGTCGGAGATCATCCGTTCCGCGCGGCGGGTTAGCGTCCGGGCGATATGCAGATGGACCGCGAGCGCGGTCCCGCCGGGGAGGATGAAGCTGTCCAGAGGCGCCAGATCAACATTCATCGCATCAATTTCCCGTTCCAGACGGGCGACCTGCGCGGCGATGATGCGCAGCGGGTCCCAGTCCATGGCCTTGCCCCGGTCAGGCGTGGCCAGATCGGCGCCGAGATCAAACAGGTCATTCTGGATGCGCCGGATGGCCCCCAACATGTCTGCCTCCGCATGAAGGGCCGCAGCGCCCAGTGCGGCATTCACCTCATCGACGGTCCCGTAGGCCGCGACGCGGGGATGGTATTTCTCCACAGGTTCGCCGGTCGACAGGCGGGTCTGTCCGGCGTCGCCAGCCCTCGTGTAGATCTTGTCGAGCCTGACCATGGCTTCAGCCTCCTATCGCTCCGAGCGCGACGCCGAGCAGTACCAGAAAACCAATCGCAATGGCCTGCATCAGGACACGCAGGCGCATCAGCCGGTTCGAGCGGCTGGCCTGTTTGTCATCCGAACGGGTCAGGTTCGCCAGCCCCAGACCCAGAACGATGACCAGAGCCAGCAGGGCGAGGTAAAAACCATATTGCAGAAGTGTGGTCATTCAGGCGGCCCTTTCCGGGTCAGGCTGGGCGGACGTCGCGCTCAGTATTCATAAATTTCGATGACATCCATCTTGATTGTATAGGCCGCGTCGGCAAGGTCAGACTCTTGTATTTGAGCATAGAGCGTCCCCTCCACCCAGACGGCCTGCGCCAGATCGCGCAAACGTATGGGGGTTTCGGTCGTGACAAAGACGGTCTGATTGGGCGGTGGGGGCGGGGCATGCAGACAGGCCCCGTAATATGGCACCAGCAGGAATTCGGTGATTTCTACATTGGCGCCATATTCGAAGGGAACCGTGTAGCCTGGTAACCGGATCCGGGTGCCATTGAGCTCTGGCACGGTGTTGAAGGTTCCGATCTGGACCGCCTGATCGGCGGCGGACCCTTCCGATATGGGCGCCGCATAAAGCATTTCCATTTGCTGGCGATAAAGCTGGGCCAGGCGCTCATCCTCGCCTTCTGGCATCAGTTCTTCCCAATCGAGTTCACGAACGCCGCGGGCCGTCAGCGCATTCTGGGCCGCGCCGGCCGCTGCAAGCCGGTTGCCTGAAGTCGCTGAAGCTGTCGTCCTTGTCTCTGCCGGGTCTGCCGCCGGGGTCTCTGCCGCGGCGGGGGAGCCAGCCTGAGCAGCCTGCGCGACCGGGGCCGGCGTATCTTCGGCTGTCACCACCGACTCGGCACTGCACGCTGTGAGCCAGACGAGGCCTGCACAGATAAAGAGAGAGGAACGTGTCATGACGATGATTTAGAACCGATAGAACGCTTTCGCCAGCCTCAGCGTGTTTTTCGCTTAAACTTTCACCGACAGCCCATCCGCCAGGGACCGGCGCAGCGCGACCAGCGCCGGGCCAACCCCGATCAGGATGGCCGCGACGGTCACAGTGAGGAGGGTGGCCCCGTCAATGATCGACAGACCGGTTCCTGGAAGTGCAATCCCGTAGCTGGCGGTGAGCAGGGGCGCGGTCAGGCTGAATATGAGCTGGATGAGACCCATGCCGATCAGGCCCCCGGCAAGGCCGAGGCCACCGGCTTCCGCCAGCATCAGGAATAGAATATGGCTGGGGCGCGCTCCGGTGGCTCGGAGAATCGACATCTCACGTCGACGTTCATTGAGGCTTGTCAGAAGGCTGGTCAGGATCGAGACAAGGCCAACCGCAACCACAAATCCGGATATGGCGAGCAGGAGCCGCTCTGCATTTCCCATGACCGCCCATAATTCGGCCAGAGCCTGGCTGGGTATAATGGCCAGAAGCGGTTCTTGTCTGTCTGAATTGATCGCCCGTCTGGTCCTCAGCAGTGTGCCTTTCTGCACCAGCCCGACAAACACGGCGGTCACGGTCTTCGGGGTCAGGTCAAAGCTGCGGATGACGGATTCGCTCAGCGTGTCGGCCAGGGGATTGCGGGTGCCAGTTTCCCAACCGACATGCATCGCCGTGATGCCCTCGAGGGGCACGTGGAGGGTCTGGTCCACCGGCGTCCCCGTCGGGGCGAGGATGCCCACGACCCGGAAGGGCCTGTTGTCATGGTCACTCAGTCCTGCTGTTCCGAGCCCATGTGTCAGGACCATTGGGGTGCCAATCTCATAACCGAGGTCGCGGGCCAGCTGAGCACCGATCACGGCCTCAAAGATGTCGTCGAAAGCACGGCCCTCAGAAAAGGTCAGGGGTTTTGACCGGCCATATTTGTAATGATCAAAATAGGCGGATGTCGTCCCCATCACCCGGAAGCCGCGATGGCTGTCACCAAGCGAGATGGGAACGGTCCAGGCCACATCATCGCGTGCGGTAAGACGCTGATAAGCGGGCCATGAGATCTCTGATGTCGCATTTCCAAGTCTGAAGACCGAATAGAGCAGCAGATTAATCTGGCCGGAGGGGGCCCCAACAATCAGGTCTGTCCCCGATATGGTCTGGTCAAAGCCGGCACGTGCCGCTGTGCGGGCCTTCTCAACGCCCAAAAACAGGGCGACCGACAGGGCCACCGCCAAAACCGTCAGCAAGGCGGAGACGCGCCGGTTCACCAGGCTGTGCCAGGCGAGGCCAAGGATCGACACACCCATCAGTCCGTCCTCTGCCGCCGGGCGGCTCTGTTCAGAGTTGTGAGGTCCAGGGCCCGGTCGAACTGCCCGGCCAGACCGCCATCATGGCTAACGAAGACCAGTGTTGCCCCGCTGGCCTCCACTTGTGCATTCAACAGCGCAATAAACCGGTCGCGGCTGTCGGCATCCAGAGCGGAAGTGGGTTCATCTGCGATGACGAGGTCGGGTTGGCCAATCAGGGCCCGCGCGGCGGCGACGCGCTGTTGCTGCCCGACCGAGAGCGCGCTGACCGATCGCGACAGCAGGCTCGGTTCGTGCAGTCCGAGCTGAGCCAGCAATCGCCGGGCTTCGGCGGTGACCCCGCCATTCTCGGAGACCCGCCGGGCCCGGTCCGGAGAGAACCGGCAGGGCAGGGCCACATTCTGCAGAACAGAGAGATAAGGCACCAGATTGAACATTTGGAAGATCACGCCGAGGCGGTTGGCCCGAAGGTGGTCGCGCTGGCTCCCACCGGCCTGGGCCTGATCCTGCCCCAGAACGGAGATCAGTCCGGACCTGGGGGACAGCACACCCGCGATCAGACCCAGAAGGGTCGATTTGCCCGACCCACTGGCCCCCTTGAGGAACAGCTTCTCTCCCTGCGAGACCGTCAGGCGGGAAATGTCGAGCAGGGCCGGCTCACCGGGCCAGGCGAAGGTGACGTCCCTGAGCTCAATGCAGGTCTGCGGTTCCACCCGGTCTAAGTCCTCAGTCGAAGGGTCGGAGAGCCGGCGGTCAAAGTGGCCGCCTGCTGGCCATCGGGCGTGATGAGCACCAGATCAATTTCCTCAAGCCCCGGATAGGCATCGAATCCCGCCAGCGTCACCTCCCGGAGCAGGGGCATGGCGCGACATTCCAGGCTGTAGGCAGCGATCAGAGAGGCGTGGTCACCGTCCCGCTCGATCTTCAGGCGCGACTCCAGCAGAGTGCATTCGGCCTGGTCCGATGTCCTGAGCAGCGCGCTGGCCTCGCTCAGGGCAAGGGACAGGTCGGCCAGCGCCTGTTCCTGCGCCGCATTTTGAGGGGCGTGTTCAAAGGTCAGCAAATTTGCCAGAGGGCTGATCAGCTCAAAATCCAGCCTCGAGCCGGAAATGATAAGGGCCGCTTCTGCGTGGCCGTGATGGTGCGCATGTCCCCCGGCGCCGTCTGTATGGGTCTCCATGGGCACTGGCGGGGAGACCTCGCCCGAGGCGTCATGCGTCTCCTCGTGGAGGTCATGGTCCGCCTCATGGGCGTCGGCGGTGGGCGGCACGACGTGTGGGGGTGGAGGCGTCGCTGGGCCGCATCCAACGAGCCCCACAACACACAGAGCCAGGAAGCAAGGTGTCAGTTCTGGTTTCATACCGCGTTCTTTCCACTCCGATTCAGGACTGACCGACATTGGAGGCTCGCCAATCCGTAATGATACACTATAACACTCACTTCGCCGCAAACAGTCCTGACGTGGCGGGGACCCGAGATTATTTCAACCCATGTTTGGTTCGATGCAAGCCCCCCTTCTTTTTGCCCTGCTCGCCGCCGGTGTGGCGACACTTGGCCTTGTCGCCGTAGGGCGCTGGGGTTGGATCAACCAGGCATCCGCCAGCCTTCTGGGGATCGCGGCGGCGGGTCTGTTGCTCACGATTTCCTTCCTGCACCTGTTCCCGGAAGCGATTTCGCGCAGCCCTGATGCCCCCGTGATGATGGCGGCCGGTTTCCTGTTCGGCTTGCTCCTAACGCATGCGGGCAGGGCGTTGAGCGGGGCTCCGCCGCTGCAGAGTGGAGGGCCTGATCGCAATGAGGCGCTGACATCGGTGATCGCCATCGCCCTGCATTCGCTGCTGGATGGCATGATTTACAGTGTCACTTTTGCGGCTGATTTCTCGTCCGGTGTGTTCGCCTCGCTCGGCCTGATCCTGCATGAGTTTCCCGAGGGCATCATCGCATTTGCCATCCTCCGGCAATATGGCATGACGCCGGGCCGGGCGCTCGCTTTTGCTTTTTTCGCGGCGGCCGCGACCACCCCCCTGGGGGTTGTTATGGCCAGTCCGATGATCGGGGTCATCGGCCTTGATGCTGTAAATCTGGGGTTCGCCGCGAGTGTTGGTCTTATTTTCTACGTGGCGACGGGCCCCCTGCTGGCCCCTCTGCGACAGCTGTCTTCACGTCGTAGTCTGGTCGCGCTGCTGGCCGGCGTCCTGCTGGGGTCGTCGCTGATACTCTCGCCGCTGCATGAGCGACACGATCATGACGATCACGGCCCTGCCCGTGCGGGGTCCGCCAGCCCGGTCTCCCACTGACACAAACGCCCGACGGGGGCTGTTCTCATATCAGCCGGGTGAAATCGACGATCTCAAAATCGTGGTCGGTGGCACGGACGAACCGCTCAAGGTCGGCGCGGGCGATTGCCGTCGTGGCTGTGTTGACGAGGGGATGGAAGTTGACCGTTTCGAAAGCCATCAGCGCAGCATCGGCGATGAACCGAACCTGTCCTTGCGTATCATTCATCAGGGCGAACGGGGTCACCGAGCCCGGGGGGACGCCGAGCACCTCCTGAAGCTTGTCCCCAGAGGTGAAGGACAGACGCCGGGTCCCCAGGCGGCGATGCAGGGCATTCAGTCTGAGCTGGTTGTCGGCCCAGGCCGAGATCAGGACCAGTTGACCGGTTTTGTCGGCCATGAAGAGGTTTTTGCTGTGCCCCCCCGGCAGCGTGGCTTTCAGATCGCGTCCTTCTGCCACGGTGAAGGTGGCCGCGTGCTGGACCGTCCGGTGACCGATGCCGTGGAGGTCAAGAAAAGCGAACAGGTCTGATGGACTTGCGGGCATGGGTCCCTTGGGGCAGGAACGGGGGGTCGCGTCAAGACTTTCGGGGAGCGGACGATGCAGCTGGAATGCTACAAAATCTACGAGGTAGCGCCGGAAATTGTCCCGGGCCGGGCCAACCGGGACTGGATGGACGCCTTTCCTGACCGCCAGCCCTATCGATGTCTGCCGCTGTCCATGGCCAATTCAACCGGCTGGGAGATCCTGTGTCCGATGGATTTGACAATTCACTGGACGGGTGGGAGCGGTAAATCCGATCTGACCTTTTCGACCCGGGGCGACCCCCGAGCGATTGCGTCCTTCGCGGACAGCCACTTCCAGCGGGGCATTGTCACGTTTCACACGGGCCACTTGTTTCGGACCCCGCCGGGGTGGGGCCTGTGGTCCATCGGGCCGCCAAATTTCTTCAAGGATGGGATCGCGCCGCTTGCAGGTTTGACCGAAACCGACTGGCTGCCTTTTCCCTTCACGATGAACTGGCAGATGACGCGTCCTGGCGAGGTGACCTTTGAGCAGGGTGAACCCTTTTGCTTTATCGTGCCCATGGAGCACCGGAAGCTGGAGGAAATCGAACCGGAGCGGAAACTCCTGAGGTCGAATCCGGAGCTTCAGGAAGAATTTCATGCCTGGGCTCAAAGTCGCGGAAATTTCAATGCCAAGTTGGAAGCCGGTGATGAAGAAACCATCAAGGCGCGCTGGCAGCGACACTATATGCGCGGCCGAAGTGTGACCGGAGATTCAGCAGAGAGCCACCAGACCAAGCGACGTCTCAAGCCGCCGAAAGAGGTCTAGTCTCCGCCGCCGATCACAGAGGTCCTCCGGGCATTGCGCTGGATGTCTGCCCGTTCGAAATGGGCTGTTCGCCAGTCCCGGCGGGCAAATAATGGCGCCTGATCTGCATAATGGGGTGAGGACGGGTCGAGCGTGGCCGCCCCGAACTGATGCACCACCTGAGCCGACTGAGTTCCGTCAGGTGCCCAATCCACCAGTGCCATCCAGGTGTCACCGGCATTGGCCCGAAGACGCCCTGACGGTCCATAATCGCTCGGATAGATCGCGCGAAGAATATCGGGTCCGCCCCCGATTGGGAGGTCAATGTCACCCCGACCCAGCCGGTTGACTTCGCCCCACTCGGGGTCCAACCGTCCAAAGTGTCTGTTCAGCCAGGCCACGGCCTCACGAAATGCGGTTTTGGGTGGGGGACCGGGGTCGCCGGTGAATTCTGCGGTGACGTGGCGCAGGATGGTCAGGGCAGGCAGGGCTGTGAGCCGGTTATTGGGTTCATACGTCCGGTCCCATGACGTTAACTGGTCGAGGGCCCCGGCGAGGTCTGGCTCTGCGCTCCAGTCCTCGTTCAGGACATCCTGCAGGAAGGCCGCGCCCCGGGAGCTGGCAGACAGGCCCGTATCGAATTTGATGGACAGCAGACGCTCGCGACCGATCGGATCCAGGTCGCCGGTCAGTTCCATGATCCGCAGGGCCCGATTGGTTTGATGGGTTTCGAGGCCCATTGTATCAGGAAAATTCTCCGCGCGCAGATTGTCGGGTCCGTCAGTGGCTGAAAACGGCGTATTGTTCGCGTTGAAAATGAAGCCGTTCAGTGGATCAATCAGCTTGGGTCCATCGGCATAGGGCAGGTAGCCCTGCCAGATCAGGTCACTGCGATCGCCGGGCAAGTCGTCCTGCCAGTTCCAGCCGGGTCGTCGGTTTGGATACTGACCATTATGGATCAAGGCGATGCGGCCGGATTTGTCGGCATAGACATAATTGATGCTTGGCAGCGCGTTTAACGCCATGGCTTGATCGAAACTGTCCCAGTCGGTGGCCTGGTTGAGCCGGTAGTACTGCTCCAGCTGTCGTATCTCGCCCATACCGGCATAGCGCACTGCATATGTGCCGTGGCGCGCTTCGACGACAGGACCATGACGGCTGCGCTTGATGTGGCGTGTGACAGGCAAAGAGAAAGGACCGAACAGTCGGATTCGAAGCCGGACGGTGGTCTGATCGAAGTCTTCCCAGGCGCCGTCCAGTCGGTACTGGTCCGGATTATCCGGGTTCAGTTCGAGGCGGTACACGTCGACCAGGTCGGGTTTTGACACTGTATTGGCCCATCCCAGGTGCCGGTTGAAGCCGTGAAGGATAACCGGTGTCCCGGGGAACAGGCCCCCCTGTATATCGAGACCCTCCTGTGACACCACGTGGGCTTCCCACCAGGCCACCGGTCCTGTCATTGGCTGGTGTGAGTTGATCAAAAGCCGGGTTCGCCCGTCGCCGGAACGTGCCGGTGCGACAGCGAAAGCATTTGATCCGGCTATTCGGTTCAGAGATGGGTCCAGGACCCAGGCCGTGTCGCCGGGTGGACCGGCCAGGGAGACCTCCCGGCTGTCTGCGAACAAGGACTGCAACGTGCCATCCAGGCCATAAAACAGAGGGGTTTTCAGAATGAACCCGGCAATGATGTCCTCGGCTTGAAAGGGGGCCAGGCCTCGCCAGGTTGTGTCAGGGTTCTGGCTCGCATACAGATTTAGCCCCGCGGCATAAGCCGCAGCCATCGCCTTCACATCGGGCGGGACGTCCCTCTGATAACGGTCCGACACGGTATCCCAGATTCCCATAAACTGAACCACATAATCGGTTGGCGCCGCACCAGCGCCCCGATATCGGGCGAGTTGTCCGCGTGTGGCGGCAACGACCTCCTGAATGGTTTCATAATCGTCCTCGGCATGGGCATAAGCCACACCGAAGGCGGTATCCCGGTCACGGCGACCGAAAATATGGGGGACCCCCCATTCGTCCCGAATGATCTCGGCTTTATAGGTCGCAGCCTCCGCGCCCAGAAGGCTCGCATCTGGATTGGACGGTAGCGGGTCCCAGGTCCAAACGGCTCCGGCGAGGCTGAGTGCGAGGCCCAGTGCGACGAGGCCTAACCCCGCTTTCTTCAGCGCGTCCATCATGTGCGGACCGGCGGGTCTTCGAACGAGGCCTGCGCCGTTATGACATCGTCGGGGGTTTTAAGAAGCTGCTGGTAAAGGTCTTTGGGATAAGCCTGATGTGGCTTCGCCGGGTCGAAGGGCGGCTGCGGAACCTGGCCGGCTTCGCCGGCATAGGGCGCCGGCGTGCAATAGATCGCCAGGTCCTCAGCGCTTATCCCGACTTTTTCTGCGACGGCAGGATCAACCCACTGGCGGGGATTTATGGGTTCATTCGAGGTGGCCACTTCCAGGGTCAGCTGCTCGGGCCCTGCGAAGTAGATGGACTCACAAATGCCGTGCCGGATGGGGCCAATGACATTGACCCCTCGCGAACGAATGCGATCCCTCATGGCCAGAAGGTCGGCGCGGGAGTCAGCCTTGAGCGCCAGGTGCTGAAGTGTGCCGGGCGCGCAGGCACCCGCGCCTGAGCCGGCATGGGTGACCCCCATTTCGATTGGAATGTCCGCAACCGCCGGCAGCTGGACAATGGAAAAATAGCACTCGTTACCGGTGGCGCCTCCGGCCTGGGCCAGGGCACAGTGGAGGCCTACGTGGCCAAGGGTATGAAGGTCGCCATCTTCGACCTCAACGCTGAGCGCGCCCAGGCGGTGATCGACGATCTCGGAGCTGACATTGCCGAGATTGGCCATGCCCTGGGAGAGCTCGCGAATCTCCTCGTCGCCCATGTTCTCAAACAATTGGGCGGCGTGCTCCTCGTCCAGCGACAACATGAACATCGCCGCTTTCTCAATGCCGCTAAGACTACGGTAGTCCGTCCGAACGCGCATGG
>CAJXMY010000015.1 GCA_913056435.1 uncultured Hyphomonadaceae bacterium
CCCCACGCGCAGGTCGATGGGAACGACCTGTTTGACGTCTACCACAAGGTCCACAACGCTGTTGAATCTTTGCGCGAAAACCCTAGACCTATCATCCTCGAGTTCAAGACGTTCAGAATCAGAGGTCATGAAGAAGCGTCCGGCACCAAATACTACCCTGATGGGCTGATTGACACCTGGAGCGAAGTGGATCCCGTGCACCGACTGAAGGCGCATTTGATGGACGAAGGCATCTTGGACGAAGGCAAGGAAAGCGAACTGCGTGCGGGCTTCAAAACCCGCATTGACGAAGGCCTCAAAGGCGCCGCTTCACAACCCATGGTGGAGGCCGACACTGGGGAAGAATTGGACGACCGGTTTGCCCCGGGCACGCCCGACGGTTTGGCCCACGCTCCGGAAGGAAGCCAGAGGGACATGCGGTTCATCGACGCCATCACCGAGGGACTTGCCTCGGTTGGCTACATTTCCACGGCGGAAATTTCGACGGCGATCTACCTGGCCCACCACCTGCGAAAGCCGATCCTCATTGAGGGGCCCGCAGGCGTTGGAAAAACAGATCTGGCCGCCTCCATGAGCCGGTTTCTCGACGTCCCGCTGAACCGGCTGCAATGCTATGAGGGGCTCGATGAGGGCAAAGCCCTGTACGAGTGGAAATACGGCAAACAGTTGCTCTACACACAGCTGCTAAAGGAAAAGCTCGGAGATGTGATGGACGGGGCAAACTCGCTTGGTGAAGCTTTTGACAAGCTGACCCGCTTCGAGGATCTGTTCTTTTCGGAAACCTTCCTGGAACCGCGGCCTCTGCTGACGGCCATGCAGCAGGCCCGTGGATCTGTCCTGCTGATCGATGAAATCGACAAATCCGATGAGCAGTTTGAAGCCTATCTCCTCGAGGTTCTGTCTGACTACCAAGTGACGGTGCCAGAAATCGGAACCATCCGGGCCAATGTCCCGCCTCTGGTCATCTTGACTTCGAACAATATACGGGAACTTGGCGATGCGCTGAAGAGGCGGTGCCTGCACCTTCATATCGATTTCCCTGAAGCGGCCCGCGAGCGGGCTATTGTCCGCGCTCGGGTTCCCGATGTCTCAGACCACTTGCTGTCTCAGCTTGTGGCTTTTGTGCAGGGGTTGCGTGACCTCGACATTCGCAAACGTCCGTCGATCTCGGAGACCGTGGACTGGGCGCGTACCCTGCTTCTGATGCATGCAAACGACCTCGATGAGACCCTGGTCCGGACAACGCTGAATGTTCTTCTCAAACATGAAAGCGATATTCAGGGAGTCGACCGGGAGCTGAACGGCGTTCTCCGTGAGAGCCTGTCGGCCTAAAGCATGGCCGAGCAGGTCCTCACCGACTTTATCCGTGCGCTTCGCAGTGCGGACGTTCGGGTGTCGACTGGTGAGGCGATTGATGCCGCACGGGCTGTCAGCCTGATTGGCTATCAGGATCGGACAGAGCTGGCCGACACACTGCGGTGCGTTCTCGCAAAATCCCCGGACGAGAAAGCCACCCATGATCGACTGTTTGATCTGTACTTCTCGCGCCGCCCCCTGCCCGAGAGCTCGTCCAGCCCCTCCCCGGAGGCCTCGGACAACGAGGGTGCGCCAGACGCGTCGGAGCAAGCGCCTGATCTTCTGGATCTCGCGGCGGAGGGTGATGAAACCCAGATTGCGATTGCGCTTGAAAAAGCCGGGCAGGAGGCCGGCATCACCGATATCCAGTTCTCGACCCAGATCGCCTATTATACGCAGCAAATGCTCAAGAGCATGGGTCTGGACCGCATGGAAGCCGCCATGATGGACGCTTTTCGGGAACGGACGCGCGAAGGTGAGGCCAGAGCCGAGGACCTGATCGAGGCGCGTAAGGACATGTTCATGCGCGCTCGCCAACACGTCCAGCAGGCCTTCGAGACCTACGGCGCCGGTGCCACAGAGATCTTCCGTGAAGAGATTCTGTCCGACAAAAAGATTACCCAGCTCGACCGCCGCGACCTCGCACGGATGAAAACACTGGTCGACAAAATGGCCAAGCGCCTTGCCATAAAACATTCCCGACGGCGCTCAAGGACCAATAGAGGTCAGCTCGATGTGCGACGGACACTGAGAGCCAATGCGGGACTGGATGGTGTCCCTTTTTCCCTCTCCTGGAAACAAACCCGCCGGGACCGGCCAAAAATTGTCGCTGTGTGCGATGTCTCCGGGTCCGTCGCTCAGGTTGTACGTTTCTTCCTAATGCTTGTCTACAGCCTGAACGATGTCGTTCAAGATATTGAAAGTCTGGCATTTTCCGGACGACTTCAGGATATTGGCCCGATTCTGGAAGCCGAGGATTTTACCTCGGCCATGGACCGGGTCATCAACACGGTAGGGATGAGTTCGACAGACTATGGCCAGTCACTTTCAGACCTAAAAACCGATCACTTCCAGACGATTGACCGACGGACCACGCTGATCATGCTTGGCGACGGTCGGTCCAATTACGGCGATCCACGCGTCGATATTTTCCGCGAAGCGGCGGCCCGCGCCAAGCGCACCATCTGGCTCTGCCCCGAGGCTCCGTCGCAATGGGGAAGCGGCGACAGCGAAATGCTGCGCTACCGTCCATATTGTGACCGGCTTGTCCACGTCACCACCATCAAGGACCTTGAGCGGGTCATGGACGAGGTGCTGGCCAGCTACAGCTAGGGTTTCGATCCGCCCATGTGTTCAGGATTGAGCTTGGAGGTCAGAATATGATCTCGCCAGACGCCGTTGATGCAAAGATAAGACCTCGCTACGCCTTCCTGCTCGAAACCCAGCCGGGCCAATAGGCGTCCGCTGCGTTCGTTCTCCGGCATGTAATTGGCCATGATCCGATGAAGATTGAGACGGCCGAACGCCATCTCTGTGGCGGCGCCGACAACCTCCTGCATCAGGCCCTGCCCCTGATGTTCGGCATCGATGGAGTAGCCCAGATAGCAGGCCTGAAAAATCCCCCCGATAACATTGTTGAAATTGCATATAGCAATGATGTCATCCTGCTCCCGCAGCCGCGCCACAAGGTGCCACGCCTGACGGCTCTCTGATGCTGCGGCCATATCCCGCGTGCGCCGACGCCAGCCTCTTTGGGTGTGATATCCCTGCGACCGACGGGGTTCAAAAGGCTGCAAATGATCCGAATTACGATTATAATAAGCCCACAGGGCAAAAGCATCCTGCCGACGAACGGTCGAAATCAGTGTGCGCCGCGTGTAGAACCTGTCTATGGGCTCTTTCTGCATCTCCGGGATCTTTCATCCAACCCGTTCCTCATAAAGGCACACCGTCGACTTGTCGCCAGAGATTTGCCTGAAAATGGTCTCAATACACCCACAGACCTGCCCAGAATTGGGGTTTTTATGGATCAGGGACCGGTCTGGGGCTTTTGATCATGATCAAACCGTGTTTGAACCCTCGGCGAGTTTCAGACAGCCCCCGCCGCCGGAGGAGAGCGCAATGACAACCTTGGCCCTTGTGGATGATGATGAGAATATTGTCGCCAGCCTGAAAATCTTTTTTGAAGCTGAAGGCTATGCCGTAAAGACTTACTATGATGGCCTGTCGGCTCTGTCCGGCCTGATGAATGCGCCGCCGGACCTCGCCATTCTCGACGTCAAGATGCCCAAAATGGATGGTATGGAGCTGCTCAAGCGGTTGAGACAGACCTCCGAACTTCCGGTTATTTTCCTGACATCAAAAGACGAGGAGATCGATGAGGTCATCGGCTTCAATATCGGTGCCGATGATTTCGTCCGCAAACCCTGTTCCAACCGCCTTTTGTCGGAACGGGTCAAAGCCGTTCTGCGCCGGGCACGGCCAGGCGAGGGTAGCACGGAAGACGGGGACTTGAGACCCATTGTCAGGGGACAGCTGACACTCGACCCGAACCGCCATGCCTGCTCCTGGAATGGTCACCCGGTCCGTCTGACCGTGACCGAGTTCCTGATCCTTCAGGCGCTCGCCACACGACCCGGATACGTCAAATCACGCGATCAGCTGATGGACGCCGCTTATGATGACCAGATCTATGTCGACGACCGGACCATAGACAGTCATATTAAACGGCTTCGAAAAAAGTTCCGCGAATCCGATAAAGCCTTCGATGCCATCGAGACGCTTTATGGGGTTGGTTATCGCTACAATGAAAGCTAGGCCGCGCAGCGCAGCCAGTCACGGGCCGCCTGAAGTGCTGACTTGATCCCCACAGGATCCAGCATTTCTGCGATTTCCGCACGCAGGAGCTTGGCTTCGGTCGATCCACGGACCGCGGCCAGATTGAACCATTTGTGTGCAGCGACCAAATCGCGCTCAACGCGAATGCCCTCCGAATAAGCCAGTCCAAGCCGGTACAGGTCTTCTCCGCAGGCGGTCTCCGCCGATAATCCAGCTTCAGGTAAAGGCCGGGGGGCCATTTCACAGATATTCATTGTCTGTCCTCACTTCCTTTCAGACAGGCCCGGCGCTGTTTTCAGCATCTCGGGACCCCACTCATCACACCACCAATGCCTTGGCGACAAAGATGAGAGTGACCGACAGGATTTGCGTTAAGGTTAACAGACACCCACGCTGAGAAGCAGTTTGTTAAGAAATGGGATAGACCAGTTAACCCGGGACAACCGCAGCGATCAAACGAGGGCCGGGAGCCGCAATGGCTTCGGCCAGAGCCGCATCGAAAGCCTCCGCCGTTGTCACTTCGACAGCGGGCACGCCCAGACTGGTTGACAGCCCAACCCAGTCAATGTTCGGCCCCCCCAGAGACAGCAGGTCACGGGCCGTCGGTCCGGGATTTCCGGCACCGGTCCGGTGGAGTTCGATGTTGAGAATTCGATAGGAATGATTCACGAAAACAATCGTGGTGACATCCGCGTTTTCCCGCGCAAGGCTCCAAAGGGCCTGATTGGTATACATGCCCGCCCCATCACCGGACAGACAAATGACCTTCCGCTCCGGCGCCGCGATCGCTGCCCCCAGCGCCAGTGGCATCCCCTGCCCGATGGCGCCACCCGTCAGCATCATCCAGTCATGTGGTCGGGCGGTTTGGGTCGGAAGGTAGGAGAGCAGGCCATTGGACACACCATCATCGGACACAAGAGCGCCTTCCGGCATATGTCGGGCCAGGCTCGCGCCCACGGCCGCGGCATCCAGCGCACCGCTCGGCGCCTCCGGCAGTGACAGAACGGCCGGCGCGGCCCGGTCTTGGTATCCCAGGGCATCCGCCAGACGCCGCAATGTGTCCGCGCTGTCCGTATCGGCCCCACCCAGATCGAGGGTCTCACATCCCTCAGGTACCAGCAGGCTGGGCTTTCCCGGATAGGCGAAAAAAGCGACGGGCAAGCCGGTGCCTGCAGTCAGGAGAAGATCCGTCCCCTCCAGATCCGCCATCGCCATTTCGGCAAAATACTGCATGCGGTCCGGCGTAAAAACGCCCGCCCCGCGACGCATTTTGGCGTAGAATGTGTCCGTCATGATCCGTAGACCACCCGCCTTGAGACGCGCCGCCTGCTCCAGACCCTGCTCAGTGAGCGCCGTGCCATTGATCAGGATCAGGGGGGTTTCCGCCGTTCCTATAGCCGACACGGCCTTGGCGATCGCTGTATCGCCCGACGTTCTGAGGGCCGGCGGGCTGGCGACCGCCCCGGGCCGCCCTCCCGGCGACCACGCCGAATCTGCAGGTAGCAACAAAGAGACCGGGCCGGGACGAGGCCCGTAGCTGGCCACGAAGGCTTCCGTGGCCAGAGTGCCGGTTACATCGACAGACTCCGCTGATTTAACCCAGCGCATATTCGGCGTGGTCAGGCCGATAATGTCCGAGGTGAGTGGAGCATCATATTTCAGATGTGGAACGGCATGGTCTCCGATCACATTGATCATCGGTGTGTTGGCACGCCCGGCATTGTGCAGATTCGCTCCGCCATTGAGATAGCCGGCCCCCAAATGGAGCAGTGTCATCGCGGGGACACCCGAGACCCGAGCGTACCCATCGGCCGCACCGGTCGCGACACCTTCAAAGAGACACAGGATGGACCGAATACGGGGCTCCTTATCAAGCGCGGTCAGAAGATGCATCTCCGACGTTCCCGGGTTCGCGAAACAGGCGGTCACGCCATTGTCGGCCAGGGTCGCCACCAGCGCCTCGGCACCGGTCATCGCAACGGTGTCTAAATCACTCATCAAACAGTCCTTGAAATTGTCGCCATTCAAATTGTCAGAATGTCATTGCCCGGGGGATCCGCATAGAGCCGCTCCACATCTGCGACCCGACGCTCCAGCAGGCGACGCTGATTCAGATAGCCCTTCTCTGTGATCTCGCCGGCATCGCCATTGGGCGGAACAGCCAGAAGCAGGATCCTCTTAATCCGGGCTGAGGCGTTGGGGTACGCCAGATTGTGCCGCGCCAACCCCTCCCGGATGACATGCAGAACATCGGGGTGCACGACGAGATCATCCAGGGGCAGATCGGCCCCGACAAGCCTTTGGCAATAGGCCTCATTCAGAAATCCGAGGAGGCCAATCCAGTCCCGGTTGAGACCACACACCACGGCATCGGACAGGGCCCCATCAACCGCGGCCACCGACTGGACACGAACCTGACCGGCAGAGACCCAGGTCCCGCTGGCAAGCTTAAATTCCTCTGCGGTACGTCCATCGAATGCCAGGCCTCGCTCCGGCTGGTCGGGATCAACGAACCGAACAGCATCGCCAAGCCGGTAGAACCCCTCCTCATCAAAGGCCGCCGCCGTTTTCTCGGCATCCCGATAATAGCCGGGCGTCACATTGATCCCTCTGACGCGAAGCTCCTGCTTCTCACCATTCGGAACCAGCTTAAAGACGTTGCCCGGCAGCGGGCACCCGATCAGCCCCATCGTATCATTCGCCCAGTGAACGTTCGACGCCGTGGGCGCGGTCTCCGTTGCACCATAACCAGCTGACAGCGAGATCCGCTCCCCAGTTGTCCGAACGGCGACGGCCTGAATACGCTCATAGATGTCTTGCCCCATGGATGCGCCTCCATAGGCCATGACGATCAGACGGCTGAAAAAGGTCTCCGCGAGCTCTTCGTCTCGCTCCAGCTCTGTCGCCAGGGCGGCCCATGCTGCCGGGACGGTGGTGTGCTGTGTCACCGCAACCTCCCTGAGATTGCGCAGCATATCCGGCAGGCGTGCCGGCGTGGGTGCCCCCCAGTCTATGTAGAGCGTGCCTCCCCAATCGAGCATGTTATGCAAAATGGAGTGTGCGCCATAAGTGTGGCTCCAAGGCAGAAAATTGCACATCACCTGTGGACCACCGGTCATCTCGTCGAGCCGTGTCTCATCCCAGACCGAACGGATCATCCGGGCATTCGCCGCCACCATTTCGTGGGTATTGATCACAGCCTTGGGTTCTCCGGTTGACCCCGAGGTCAGCATGAATTTGGAAATGGTCGCCCCTGTCAGACGCTCATAAGCGGCGGCCACCGCCGTCCGAGGTGCCCGGGCAAAGCCGGCGAGGTCCTGGCTGTCATGACCGACCGGGGCATT
This sequence comes from uncultured Hyphomonadaceae bacterium, assembly GCA_913056435.1. Classification (GTDB taxonomy): domain Bacteria; phylum Pseudomonadota; class Alphaproteobacteria; order Caulobacterales; family Hyphomonadaceae; genus Henriciella. Next base: position 7,539 of record CAJXMY010000015.1, read on the forward strand.
TCGGGAGAACAGGACGAGACGCCGATCGATCTCCATACCGTCGAGGCCACGCTGATACTCACGGCCATCCTCGACGTAGATGATCGCGGGCCGCGTCAGCCGGTCGATATAATTGAGACGTGAGAAATCCTCCGACAGCAGGGCATAAGCTGGTGTGACAGGCACAACGGGGCTACCGGCCAGCATGGCGGCATACATCACCAGCGCATTCTCTATGCTGTTCCGAGACAGGATCATCACCGGGGCCTCCGGCCCTGCCCCACACTCCAGAAAGCCCTGCGCCAGAGCCTCGACCCGGGGCAGAGCCTCGGCATAGGTGAGCGTCTGCCAGCCCGGCCTGTCGGGCTGGACCGGATCACGCTGGGCCAGCCAGACCGTTTCCGGGCGCTCCCGGGCCCAGTGCTGCAGCGGCGCCAGCATGTGTTCAGGGCAGGCTTTCAAAGGCTGGCCATTGCTCAGCAGCGTGGTGCCATCCGCCCGACGGTCGACATCCAGTTTCTGCGGCAAATAAGGTACCTCGCGAAAGGGCAGCTCATGTGTCATCCTCAAGGTCCCCGGCGATCAATGCGTCTGAATCCAGTGATTTAAACACTCCACCCCCTTCGCGTCCATGCTCTCCCAAAGGCAGGTCACAGACCGATGACAAAGCCCCCAAGCTCGCCTAGACATGCCGGATGACGTGTCAAACTCTCCCGCTCGCCCATCGCTGTGTACTGAGCCTGACCGGGCCGGACACGCTGACCCTGCTGGAGCGGCTGGTCACATCTCGCACCGCAGACTGGGGCGAGGGCGAGGCACGTTACGGAGCCCTCCTGACCCCTCAGGGCAAGGTGATCAGCGACTTTTTGGCATTGAGGACATCAGATGGTGTCTGGATGGACACCGACCGTGCCGAGGCCGCCGGCCTTGCCAAGCGCTTCCAGATGTTCAGACTTCGCAGCGAGGTCGACATTATGGTGCGCCCGGACCTCGAGGTCTGGATCTCGACCGAGTCGGCCCCAACTGTCCCACCTGACACCGTGCACGCCTTTCCGGATCCACGTCATCCCGATAGCCCGTGGCGTCTGATTCGCCCGGTGACAGGAGATACGGCCAGCGCCGCGGACGTCGCTGCCTATCACAGACACCGGATCCGGCTCGGTCTTCCCGAACAAGGATCAGATTTCCACGCGGCCGAAGTGTTTCCGGCAGATATCAATATGGACCGGCTGGGAGGGCTGGATCTGAAAAAAGGGTGCTTCGTGGGTCAGGAAGTGGTGAGCCGCATGCACCGGAGGGGGACCATTCGGAAACGCACAGTGATCCTCGAGGGAAAGACCCTTGAGCCTGGTCTGGACCTGGTCTGCGCCGAGCGTCAGGCTGGACAGATCACCAGCGCCAGTGCCCCCGTTGCGCTCGGTCGTCTCAGGCTCGATCGGACCGGCCCGGGGGCAGAGAGTCTGATGGCGGGACCGACCACGGCAACCCTGATCGGTCCAGAGTGGCTCGCCGGAGAGCAGGCCGCCCTGGCAGCCGTGCCATGACCACGCCGGTTCCCTGCGACTGGGCCCCGCCCCAGGATGCGCTCTACAGGAGCTATCACGACACCGAATGGGGCGTGCCGGTTTATGACCCGCGGGCCCTTTGGGAAAAACTGCAGCTTGATGGCATGCAGGCTGGCCTGTCATGGATCACCATTCTGCGCAAACGTGAGGCCATCAGGGAAGAGTTTGACGGCTTTGATCCCGAACGTCTTGCCCTTTGGGACGAGACCCGAATTCAACGGGCTCTGTCCAATCCCGGTATTATTCGATCGTCCCAGAAGATCCGGGCCTGCGTGGGCAATGCCCGGGTCTGGCTGGAAACAATGGCACGCGGCGAGAATTTTTCAGACTTCTGCTGGTCCTTTGTGGAGGGACGGCCGATCATGGGAACATTCTCACACCATCGCGACGCACCCACACAGACCGACAGGTCGGTGGCCCTGGCGCAGGCCTTGAAAGCCCGAGGCTACAAATTTGTCGGCCCCACCATTGTCTATGCCTGGATGCAAGCGGTGGGCATGTATAATGATCACGAAATCGGGTGTCCGCGTCGTCAGGCCGTCGCGGAGTTGGTACGATGAGGCTGGCCGTAATCCTGTTCCTGATCTGGCTTCCGGCCGCCTGCGTCACACCGCCCTCTGAAGGTGAAACCATCGAGGCGTGTCGGGACATACCCGACAGGAACCTCCGGGACAGGTGTATCGCCAATGTCCTGCGCGAGGCCGAAAATGACCGTCAGATCAAGCGTATGCTGGACCGCACGCAGACCCCACCAGAGCATGAAAAGCAGGATGCAGGCTCGACCTGACCAGCTGCCATGCGTAATCTCGATCGAATCGACATTTCTTAGGGGCCCCTCATGACGCCTGTGATTTCCGCCACCGGACTCTGGACGCCGGACGAGATGATTTCAAACGAGGAGCTGGTCGCCAGCTTCAATGCCTGGTCTGACAAATGGAATGCGGCACATGCTGCCGATATCGACGCCGGGACCGTGGCGCCAAAACCCCATTCGAACGTCGAGTTCATCGAAAAGGCCTCAGGCATAAAATCCCGTTATGTTGTCAACAAATCCGGTGTGATTGACCCCGACATCATGCGTCCCGTGATCGCGGAGCGGCCGAATGACCAGATCTCTATCATGGCCGAAATCGCGGTCGAGGCCGCACGTCAGGCGCTCGACCGTGCCGGACGCCGTCCGCAGGAGGTTGATGCGGTGCTGTGCGCAGCATCGAACATGCAGCGCGCCTATCCGGCCATGGCCGTCGAAATTCAGGCCGCGCTGGGCATTGAAGGCTTTGCATTCGACATGAATGTGGCGTGCTCCTCGGCGACTTTCGGTATCCAGACAGCGGCCGATTTTGTCCGCTCCGGCAGCGCACGCTCCGTGCTTATGGTGAACCCCGAGATCTGCTCCGGCCATCTGAACTTCACAGATCGCGACAGCCATTTCATCTTTGGTGATGTGGCCACAGCTGTGCTCATCGAGGCCGAGGATGTCGCCGCGCCGGATCACTGGAAGATCACGGGCACGTCACTCAAGACGGTCTTCTCCAACAATATCAGAAACAATTTCGGCTTCCTGAACCGGACCGCCCCCGAGGGTGTCGGTGCGTCTGACAAGCTCTTTGTTCAGGAGGGCCGAAAGGTCTTCCGGGAAGTCGTCCCCATGGTCGCGGCCATGATCAATTCCGAGCTGGAGCGACTGGGCCTGGTCTCCGGCGACCTCCGCCGTATGTGGCTGCACCAGGCCAATGCCGGCATGAACCGCCTGATTGCGGCCAAAGTCCTCGGGCGGGATGCGACACCGGACGAAAGTCCCACGGTCCTCGACACCTATGCGAACACATCCTCGGCGGGGTCCATCATTGCCTTCCACAAGCACTCCGACGATTTTGTCGCGGGCGATCGCGGCCTGATCTGCTCCTTTGGCGCGGGATATTCCGCCGGAACGGTCTTCGTCGAAAAGGCGGCCTAGTCGTCTTCCTCGATCATATCCGACCATAAAAGATCGCCGCAGTCCTGCAGGGCCTTAAAAAAAATCACGAGTGCAGCGATGCCGAGTACGGTCCATGCCGTACTCGGTTGAGCTGCCCAGTCGATTAGAGCGTTTACCATCACGATACCTTGGCTTTTGTTTTCTTATGGCCCCAATATCGTCTCCAGATCTTAACGAGACCTGTCCAAAAAACGGCTCAAACAGGGCAAACTGTAACCAAAAGCGGACGCTTTCTTTACCCCAACTTTCAATCGCGTAAACAGGACGGGATGAGACGTCCGCGCCCTCCTAAGGAAGCCGCCCCCCGGGTCTGGCAACGCATGCTGTCGGGGCGACGGCTGGACCTTCTTGACCCCTCGCCCATGGACATCGAAATCGAAGATATCGCACACGGACTGGCCCGTGTCGCCCGCTGGAACGGTCAGACGCGCGGAGACCATGCCTTCTCTGTCGCCCAGCACTCGCTGCTTGTCGAAGACCTGTGCGGTCAATTGAACCCTGACCTGGTGCCACGCGCCAGCCTGGTGGCTCTCCTCCATGATGCCCCGGAATATGTCATTGGAGATATGATCTCACCGTTCAAGACGGTCCTTGGTGACGGGTATAAGCAGATAGAGCTCCGGCTGGAACATGCCATACATGCGCGTTTCGGTTTGCCGGCACAGACCCCGACCGCTCTGAAGAAGCTGATCAAGCGGGCGGACAATATCAGCGCATGGTTCGAGGCCACGCAATTGGCCGGGTTCACCGAGGCGGAGTCGACCCGGTTCTTTGGCGCGCCCCCGGAAGGGATTGAGCTGCGCCTGGTGCCTGAGCCCGCCAGCATCACCCAGATCCGGTTCGTCGAGCGGTGTGAGGTTTTGCTGAAACAGACCGGGGACGCGTCATGAGCCTGATCATCGGCCTGTCTGTGGTCATTGTCGCAGTTGACGGGGCGCATCCGCGCGTTCTGGCAAGTGAGCGGGGCCAGGACGGCGCGGCTCTGCCATTTGGGGCCTTTGATCCCGATCAACACCGAACCTTCGAATTGGCCCTGAGAGGTTGGGTGCGGGAACAAACAGGTTTCCAGCTTGGTTATGTTGAGCAGCTTTATACCTTCGGGGACCGCGATCGGGAAACGCCCGGGGCCACGCTGTCCGACATGGGCGCCGACACGCGAATCGTCAGCGTCGGCTATTTGGCCCTGACTCCGCAGGCCGAACATCTGCCGGATGGGTTCGAAGCGCACTGGCGGGGTTGGTATCGGCATTTCCCCTGGGAAGACCACCGTCAGGGGTGCCCCGCCATCATCACCGATGTCATTGCCCCGCTGCTCCGGACCTGGGCGGCCGGGCGGAGTGATCACTGGCAGCGGGCAAGCTCTGCTTTTGGCCTCGACAGTCATCCCTGGTCGGATGAAGCTGTTCTGGAGCGGTATGAACTGCTTTATGAGGCCGGTCTGGTCGACGAATGCGCCCGCGATCACGGTCTGCCAACACCCGGATTTGACCTGGGTGTGGCGATGTCATCGGACCACCGACGGATCCTCGCCACAGCGATGGGCCGCCTGCGCGCCAAGCTGCGCTACAGGCCGATCGTATTTGAGCTTATGCCCCCCAGGTTCACGCTTCTGAGCCTGCAGCGCATGGTCGAAGCCCTGCTCGGTCAGGCCCTGCACAAACAGAATTTTCGTCGCGCCCTCGACCGGGCCGGACTGGTCGCCGGCACAGGCCAGAAGGAAAGCAGCACAGGCGGACGGCCCGCAGAACTGTTTTGCTTTGTTCGGGGCGAACGCAAGGCAGCGCTGGCTCCGGGGCTCAGCATCCCCCTGCTGCGACACTAGCGCCGTCGGAACAGCAGAAGAAACATGGGCAAGGCGAAGCCCCCTGCCAGCCCACCCAGATGCGCGGCCCAGGCAATGGGAAGACTGATCACCACCTCACCGATCGCCAGACCAAGATTTATGATCAGCCAGGGGACGCTGTACTGAACAGCCCGCCGCCAGCCTCCCATGACATATCCAGCCGCGGGCAACAGGCCAGACAGGGCCGAGGAGGCCCCGATGGCAATCCCCGGGCCGGGCTGGAGGTCGAAAACCGCCATCTGGGCCAGACCCCCGGTGACGGCGCAGAAAAAGAAGAAGGCGATGAAGCCTGTTTCGTTTCGTCCAAAAGCCTTAGCGACGAGGGGACCGAAGGCGATCATAGCTGTCATGTTCATGACGAGGTGGAACAGTCCGCCATGCAGGAAGACATGCAGGACATAAGGCGCGTAAGGTCCAAGCGGTCGATCGACACCGTGAAATGTGCCGGGGCTGATAAGGGCGCCGGTCTCCATCAGCCACAGAGTCAGACGCGGCGGTCCGAGGAGCTGCACCAGGCTGACCACCACGATGGTCAGGCTGAGCCAGGCCACGCTGCGGGGGAATCCAGGAGCGAAAAAAGGCGCCTGCGGACGGAGCTCATTGTCTGATGCCATCCGCCCAATATGGGGCCGGACGCCCCCAATGTCAGGCCCCGTGGTGCGCAGATTTCCAAATGGCGTGGTCTCCATCCTGGCCCTTCACAAACGCCGCCAAACATTGGACAAAGGTGAATGGCCCAATCCATGTCAACCCACACAGCCAACACGCCATGCCGGCCTCGCGATGTCGGCGCCTTCCTGAGCGAGGCTGAGCAATTGGTCACGAGGCGGGGCCAGAAACTGACGCCGATCCGGCGCAAGGTTCTGGAACTGCTCGCCCGGGCAGACGCCCCCGCCAAAGCCTATGACCTGCTTGCCAGCCTCGATGGCCATGGCGCCGCCAAACCGCCCACCATCTACCGGGCTCTGGATTTCCTGCAGGAGGCCGGCCTTGTGCACAAGATTGAGAGCCTCAATGCCTATGTGGCTTGCGGCCATACCAGCCACCTCCATTCTGCCGTGTTCCTGATCTGTGATTTGTGTGGTGGTGCCGAAGAGCTTCATGCTGTTAGCACCTCGCAAGCCCTGTCACAGGACACAAAAGCGGCAGGGTTTGCCCTCTCCCAGGCTGTCATTGAAGCCCGCGGCCAGTGCCGGAGATGCCTGTCATGATCCCTCTTTGGGCCGGAAGTGCCAACACCTGGGATTGTGATGAGATGGGCCACATGAATGTCCGGGTGTATCTGGAAAAGGCCGAGGAGGGACTGGGCAGTCTCGCGCACGCGCTGGGTCTTCCCCAGGCCTATCAACCGGGATCCGCCTCGACCCTTCTGCCCTGCGACCAGCACATCCGGTTTATCCACGAGGTGCGCCCGGGCCGTCCGCTGACCATGACCGGATGCGTGCTCGAATGGGATGCCTGCAGTGTCCTCGTTTATCAGGATCTGCGCCATGGCGACGGGCGGCCCGCCGCGGCGTTTCGGACCCGTCTGCAACACGTCAACGCCACGACCGGTTTGCCGTTTGCCTGGAACCGGTCGACCCGTGAGCGGCTCGACAGGCTGGTCGACACCCCTCCTCAGGACACCCGCCCCCGTGGCCTCGACCTCGATATCTCCCCGGTCGACGACCGGACAGCCAACATAAACACTGTCCTCGACGGGCAGTCGCCTGAAATTGGCCGGACTCTGGTTCTACCCCAGCACTGTGACGCACATGGGCGCCTGTACCCCTCCGCATTTATGGGCCGGATCTCCGATGCGGTCCCCAATCTGCTCTATGACTGGCGGCGCAAAGTGGCCGGCGCATCACCCGGAACAGAGATGGGCGCCGCCGTCGTGGAATACCGTCTGATCTATCGCCGCTGGCCCCGGGCCGGAGACCTGATGACCCTTCACAGCGCGCTCGCCGAGGCCAATGAAAAAACCCATCGCCTGTGTCACTGGATGATGGACCCGGTAAGCGGGCAGGCCTGGCTGACCAGTGAGGCCGTCGCGCTGACGTTCGATCTCGTCAAACGGAAAGTGATCCCGACACCCGCAGACGAACTCGCGGCGCTGGCCAAAATGGCCCCCGGATCGCTTCGTCTTTAAGCCCGCAGGGAGCGCGGCAGGCTGGCGACTTCCGTCTCGGGAATCCCTTCGATCAGGGTCGAAATATAGGCCGAGAGGTGATCGCGGACGTCATAGGGCGCTTCCATAGGCAGGAAGTGCGAGGTGTTGACCCGTTCCTTCAGGACCAAGTGCGGACATTTCTGCATCAGCCGGGCCGTGACCTTATCGCTGAGAACAGGCTGCCTCTGAGGACGTAAAATGGTGATCGGAATCTTATGCTTGCGGACCCGCGACAAAGCCTGCCACGGCCGGTTTCGCTGGGCCTGGAAGGTCGCCGCCTCCCATTCTGGACGACACAGCAGGCGCCATTCCTGCTCGGCACTGTCAGGGTCGCGACGGTCAACCCGGTCAAAAGCATCGATGATATAGTCATTCAAAAATGGGCTGCGCCAGCTCGCAAAGGCCCCTTTCGACTTGTAATTGTCCTCGATCTCGGCCGGAGACCCGAAGCTGCTGCGCCGCCGACGGGCCTGGCGGGCCATCGCATTTCCAGCCCCTATGCCGAAGGGCAGGAGATGTCGGGCCCGGTAGAAGTCCGGCATCATGATCACGGGGTCAACCAGAACCAGTCCCGCCACTTTCTCCGGGACCGCCCCGGCCACCATCAGCGCCACCGTGGCCCCCATAGAGTGACCGCCCAGAACAACAGGCCGCGTCGGAGCCTCCCTGCGCAGGAACGCCACGACGTCATGGCGATGGCGCTTCCACGAGCGGAACCCTCCAGGTTTCGCCGGCAAAGTCGACCGGCCATGCCCCCTGAGATCCACTGCCTGAACCTTGGTCCGCAGACCAAGAGGCGCCAGAATGGACTGATAGGTCATGGCGTTAAAACCCGTCGCATGCAGCCAGAGCGCCGCAAGCCGCTTTGCCGGATCACCAAATTCGAGGGCGGCCATATTGCCGTCAGCCGTTTCAAAGGTGAATCGTCTCATTCGGTGCTCAACTTCCAAAAACTCTACGCAGCAAATCCGTTGTCCGGGCCAGGGGGTCACGCCGGACACGGCGTTCTTCCTCACCCAAATAATGGAACAGGCCATCCAGTCCGATCCGGACCGCGTGATCTGTTAACTCTGCTTTGTAATCTGCTGCGGCACCGGCAAGCAAGGGACTTGTGTCTGTGATCTCCTGCAAGGCCCGGTAAGCACCGCTGGCCGAGAGGCTCTGGTCGACATAGGGCGTGAAAGCCGCGCGCAGGCGCGCTTCGGTTTTGCGGCGCAAATAGTCTGTTGCGGCTGTATCGCCGCCCCGCAGGATCCCGATGGCATCTGGCAGGGTCAGCGCCCGTATCGCCTCATAGACAATATCCCCAGCGGCCGGCACCGCAGCCTCCACCGCCCGGTTCATTCTGAGCTGGACATCGTCCAGAGGGTCGGCAAAGGGCGTTCCGGACAGGGTCTCCTGAACGGTTCGCAACGCGCGCGGCAAGGGAATGCGAATGCGGGGGTCGCCCCAATAACCGTCCGGGCGTCCGAGCTGCCGCACCACATGGGGGAGGCCCACCATCAGCGCCTCTCGCAGGCCGGCCTCGACCGTCATCGTGGTCAAAGGCGAGGCACGCCCCGCCGGGGTCGGGATGGTCCGTCGCGCGTCCTGTCCGGGAACCGACTGCAGGTCGGCAAGGTCAGCGGTCTCGCAGGCCATCAGCCCCAAACCCATAAGCCCGCCCACCAGATAGGCCCTGATCCGTCTGACGCTCACCCAATTCATGTTTTCCCTCTACAATGGCTCTGCCGGATCGCAAAGGTTGACGCTTCCCCTTAGGTCATGCTGGCCGTCTGAGGCGGTCTTCGCTAATCTCAGCTCAAAGGAGACCGCCATGCTCAAGAAAACCTACGATTGTTTCAGCGTCAGCATTGAAGACAAGATCGCCCACATTCAGCTCAGCCGTCCCGATGCCATGAATGCGATGAATCGGGCCTTTTGGAATGATCTGCCCGAGATTGTCCGCGACATCGATGGCGACGCCAAAGCGCGCGTGATCGTGATCTCCTCGACCGGAAAACATTTTTCCGCAGGCATGGACCTGTCTGTCTTTGGCTCGGGTGGAGACGGCGCGGCCAAGACCGATCGCTATGTCATGGCAGAGGCTTTCCGGTCGAACATTCGCCAGATCCAGTCCAGTTTCAACTGCCTCGAGGACGCCCGGATGCCGGTCCTGTTCGCCTGCCAGGGCGGGGTCATCGGCGGCGCGATCGACATGATTTCTGCCGGCGATATCCGCTGGTGCACCCGGGATGCGTTCTTCTGTATTCAGGAAACCAATATTGCGATGACCGCAGATGTCGGGACCTTTCCTCGTCTGCAACGCTACATTCCCGAGGGCTGGGTCAAGCAGATGGCCTTCACCGGCGAACGTGTCCCGGCCGAGAAGGCAAAGGAAATCGGGCTCGTCAACGAGGTCTTCGATACGCAGGAGGCCATGATGGATCATGTGATGGCTGTGGCCCGGGAAATTGCGTCAAAAAGCCCGCTCGCGGTCACCGGGTGCAAGGTTCTGGTAAATTATGGCCGCGATCACAGTACCGCCGATACGCTGGACTATATTGGCGTGTGGAATGCGGCCATGTTCCCGCCCAGCCACATGAAAGAAGCATTCGACGCTCGGGTTGAGAAACGTGACCCCGTCTTTCCCGACCTGCTTCCCCTGCGAAAAACGCCGATCTGAACGGCGGGTCCGGACTCTCCGGACTAGGTCGCTTCAATCCTGTAAAGAGCCGTCACCCGGAGGCAGAGGGCCCCACCGGCCTGTGCCGTTCCATTGATAAAGATCAGCGTTCGGGTCTGTCGGTCGAGCTGACTGTCAAGCTGGAGTGCGCCCCCTTCACAGGGGCCGATGACGTCCATGGACCACGACACAGGGTGAACCGGCGCTCCGGCGAGGGCCGCAGCATGCCGCCTGACAACGCTGAGCAAGAGAGCCCCAATAGTATCATACCCGGTGACGCCGGCCGGACCCTTTGCGCTGTGAATATCGGTGAAGGTGAGCGCCGAGTAAGGGATCACCTGATCAGGAGCAGACATCATGGCGTCGGCTTAGCCACCCCTTGCCCAAAAGGAAAGCCGTCGGCGCAGATTCGTGCCCTTGTCGGGGCTAGGCAGCCACCGCGGTGGCCCTCGTCGCCGTGCCGGGCTCTGCCACAATCAGATCCCCGAGATGGCCAACGGCGTCCATCTGATAGGTCTGGCGCATATAATCCCCGATGGCCGGCAACAGGGCCGCAATCTGAGTGTGGTCGAGGCCAACCTTATGCAGACGGGAAAACATGCGCTGGCTGACATAACGCCGTCCACCGGGAGTCTGCTCGATCAGCCGGGCGATCTCACCGACGCCCGCGCCTGTCTCCCGGGCCGAGTCCGCTGCCAGGGTCCGCGCCGCGGGCATGCGGGAAAAAACCTTTTCAGCCATGGGTGCACCCTGGCTATCGGCAGCACTCAAAACAATTCCGACCGCCTGCCGGGCTTTCACCTGCGTCAAATTCGCCGCTGTCGCCGTAGTTTTGATGAGGTTTTTCAGCATGGTGCTCTCCCTGACAGTCCAACTCGAATGTCCTGTCTAAGCGACCATCCCTTTCTGCAAGGTTACCGAATCACGCTTTTTCGTTCATCATTGAAAGTCTACATCCGCTCAGGTGCGGTAATACCCAGAAGCCGCAAACCGGTTTCAAGTTGCGCCAGAACCGCGGCACACAGGCCCAAACGCGATGCCCGGATGGCCGGGTCCGTCTCCCGGACGATCGGCAAGGCACCGTAGAATGCGCTGAACGCCTGAGCCAGCGAATAGATATGCTCACAGACATAATGTGGCATCCGCTTGTCCCGCGCCAGGCTGAGCGCCAGAGCAAAGCCATCCAGCGTGAGCGCCAGCTTCCGTTCGGACGGTTGGGCGATGACAACCTGCCCGGGCGTCTCTCCGGCCTCTGCGGCCCGACGCAGCAAGGCCTTGATCCG
>CAJXMY010000016.1 GCA_913056435.1 uncultured Hyphomonadaceae bacterium
AGGGCCTCATCAGGCCGATCCAGAACAACGAAGACCAGAGTCCATCCCGTCAGTGAAAGGTAGATGAGCGGCGGCAATGGAAAAGCGCTGACCGTGAAGGGTCTCGGCAGGTCGGGTTCCCGCCAGCGCAGAACCAGCAATCCGAGGACGGACACAAAACTGACCAGGGCCAGCGTAAACCCCGAAAAGACAAGAACCGCATCAAAGGTTGATGTCAGGATAAACAGCAGGGCCAGACCCGACTGAAGGAAAATCGCGCGCGCCGGAACTCCGTCCGAGTTCGTTTTCGCGAGTGCGCGCAGCGGCCTGAGGTCCTCACCGATCATCTGCAGGACACGCGGGCCGGCAATGGTCATCGCACTGACCGTTGAGATCAAAAGGAGCGCCAGGACCAGGCCAGCGAGCTGTGCCGCACCGTCCCCGAATGCGGCCCGCGCCGCAATAATGCCAATCTCGATTTTGCCGACCATGTCCGCAACCGGTGCCACCAGCAAGAAAACCGCATTCAAGGCCACATAGAGGGTCATGACGATCAGGGTTCCACCAATCAAAACCCGCGGCAGGTTCTGCTGTGGGCTCTCCAGCTCACTCGACAGATATGTGGCCGCGTTCCAGCCGGTATATGCGTAGGAGACATAGATCAGGGAGACGGCAAAAGCCGCACTGGTCAGAGAGCCCGCATCTCCTGGCTGCGGCCAGAAACTGATCGGCTGCAGCGGGCTGGCGAGTCCGATCGCAAAAACGCAAAACGCAACAATGGTCACGATTTTCAGCACGGTAAAAACGATTTGCAAACTGCCGCTGGCTTTGCGCCGTCCCGCATGGACAAGGCAAAGGGCGAGCACCAGCCCGGCAGCCAGCCCCCTCTCAAACCACATGGCCTGATCTGGAAAAAAGGCTGCACGGCCATAAGCAGCAAAGGTCATGGCGGCCAGAGCAATCGGCGCCGAGAATCCAATCAAAGCCGAGATCCAACCTGCCGCAAAGCCGAGGCCAGGATGGAATATCCGAGACAGAAAATTGTACTCGCCCCCAGAGCGTGGCAGGGCGGCCCCAAGTTCCGCATAACAGATGGCACCACATAATGCGGCAAGGCCGCCGGCGATCCACAGCAGAATGAGGACGAATCCGGACTGCAGGCCCACAAGCTGAAACCCCAGGCTTGTGAAAACGCCGGTCCCAATCATATTCGCAATGATCACGCAAAGCGCCGTAAAGGCAGTAAATTGGCGTGGGCCGTTCATAAACAATACCCCCAGAAAGCACGACCGGAACCGATCCGTTTGGGTCTGTGCAACGTTACTCAAAGGGAGACCCGGAAAGAAGGCAAGCCCATCTAAGAACCGGCGCAAAGTGACCAGCCGACCAACCTCCGGCCGGAACTTTCGACCCCCGCGCGTGAAGCATAGAAGAAGATCGAAATAGCGTCTTTTCAGGCCTATGGAATTATGGTTGAAGCGGCGGCGTGCGGGCCTGTCTGCATCCATCTAAGGCCAGGTCATTGCACCCAGTATCTTAACATCCCCGCCTCCCCGGGGGACCGCAAGCGGATCGGGAATCATGTTCGTAAATATGTTGAAAGCCAAACTGCATGCGGCCAGCGTCACCCAGTGCGACCTTCATTATGAAGGGTCGGTCTCCATCGATATGGACTTTCTGGACGCGGCTGGAATTCTACCTCACGAACGGGTCGACCTTTGGAATGTCACCAATGGAGCACGCCTGTCGACCTATGCCATTGAGGCCCCGCGAGGGTCGAACACCATTGGGGTCAATGGGGCGGCCGCACGACACTTCGCGATTGGCGATAAAATCATCATCGCGGCCTTTGCTCAGATCGCGGCCGAAAAGGCCCGCCAGCATCAACCCAGAGTAATCCTCCTAGATGACCAAAACAACCCGCAGCGCCCGAGCGCCTAAGCACAGGGGCGCGCAGTAGGTATCCGGAAGCGCGGTGACCTCACTTTCGAAGCTCAAACTCGACCTTGACCTCAACATCATACTGGACTTCCCCACTGGCGATGGGGGTGGGCTCCGATCGTTCGAGGGACCTGGCCATCGCAGTGATGGGCCGCGGCCCTGAGTCGGCGCTGATCTCAGACAAGGTGACAATCCTCGCCACAGTATAACCGGCTTCTACAGCATAGAGTTCAGCTTTAGAGATCGCATCGCGAATAGCCTTCCGCCGGGCTTCATTTCGAGCTTCTCGGGGGTCGCTCATCGCAAAGCGCAGCCCGGAGAATGTGTTCCCGCCGGCCTGAATGAGGCTGTCCATCGTCTCACCGAGCGCGTTCAAATCCCGAATCCGAACCGTCAGGCTGTTTGCCGCCCGATAGCCCGTCAAGCGGGGCCCCTGCCCGTCATCCCGGCGGCTGTAGTCATAGACAGGCTGAAGAGAGAAATTCGACGTCTGCATGTCACGGTCTTCGATCCCCCTGGCCTTCAAACTCTCAAACACGCCATTCATGGCCTCTCGGTTTAAGGCCATGGCGTCTCCGGCGGTTGTCGCAGACTGTTCGACGCCGAGGGTCAGAATGGCGAGGTCGGGCCGCCCCGTCACATCGCCCTTCCCTCTAATGGTCAGGGTGGTTTCCGGCTGGACCGAATTCGGATGGGTCGTGTCCAGCGGAGGCTCATTTGGTTTGATGACCGGCGAGGGGTCGAAAGCTTCAGCCGTCGCCTCAAGACCCGCTTCGGCTGGCTGCGAGTCCCGATTGGCACCGCACGCTGACAGGAGCGCGAAGCCTGCCAGAATGAAAATTGGACTTTGAAGAAAACGAGAAAAAGACATGATTAACACTCCAGCCGACCAAGAGGACTTGCGACCGCGATTGAATTGAGTCATTGCGGCAAGTCAATCATGACATACTCAACGCCAGAGTGTGGCAAGATAAGGGCCTGTAGCTCAGTTGGTTAGAGCGGACCGCTCATAACGGTCTGGTCGGGGGTTCAAGTCCCTCCGGGCCCACCATCTTCCCAGGAGATCCGATGGACGCCCTTCAGCCCCCTCAAAGCCGAACCGAGATTTACGAGAGCCTGCAGGCAGAGCTAGGCAGCATTCTGGCGGGCGAAACGAATATGACCGCCAGGCTGGCCAGCACGGCCTGCCTGCTCGCTCAGGCTTTTCAGCCCCGGTTTTTCTGGACTGGGTTCTATCTTTGCGACCCGATGAAACCAGGTGAACTGGTCGTGGGGCCTTATCAAGGGACTTTAGGGTGCCTGCGTATTCCTTTTGGCAAGGGGGTCTGTGGGGCCGCCGCAAGCCAGGGCAGAACCCTGATCGTTCCTGACGTCCATGCTTTCCCGGGTCATATTGCCTGTGACAGTCGAAGTCAGTCTGAAATCGTGGTGCCTATATTTGACCAGGCCGGAACCATTTATGGGGTTCTCGATGTGGACAGTACGGAGCGCGATGCCTTTGACCAGACCGACGCCGACGCCCTCGAATGCCTCGTCGCCGGATTGGTCCTCTGACATCAGGCGGGCCCCACCGACGGCCGTGTCACGATCAGGTCCTGACAGAGTAGCCCGGCCTCCCTGTGCCTGTGCATCTCCTGATAATCAGGATGATTCAGTGTTGCTATGAAGGCGTGCCGGCTTGGGAAATGCATGACCATGACGGCGTCCCAGTCTCCCTGGCCAATGAAATAACGCTCTGCCTGCCCCATCAAGAGACAATGACCGCCAACTTCTGCAGCGGCCACAGCAAAGGCGTCTGCATAACGCTGATAGGCGACATGGCCAGGTTCATCCTGCCCAAATTCAGTCGCGCCTTCCGGGTAGTTGGCTCGGACCCGGAATTTCAGAAGGTTCACCTGCGCAATAGGGCCATCATAGGGGTCGTCTCGGAAGGCGCGGAACTGATCTGCCGTCGGCTGAAAGGCGGGCATCGCTGATCTCCTCAGGTTTTGGGGCGGTGGTATGGCGTGGTCTGGAAATATCGCTCAGCATAGAACAGCGCCGCCGCATGAAGGCTGTGCTGATGCGCCAGCCGATCATAGTTCAGGAAGTCGGAATACGCCATCTCAACAACCCGGATTTCCTCATTCGGGTCCAGCTGCTGCGGCCCCGCTGGCGCGGCATCCAGACCCAGATAGTAACTCACCTGATTATTTTGCCAGGCCCAGTTGGCATAAGCGCGACCCACAAGAACCAGCTGGCCGCAGCTATACCCAGTCTCTTCCCGAAGTTCCCGCGCCGCCGCCGCCGCCATGTCGGTTTCTCCGACATTGGTGACCCCGCCGGGCAGGCCCAGAGTGACAGCCTCCGCGCCGTGCCGGTATTCCTCGATGAGAACCAGATTCCCGGACGACGTCATCGGGATGATGGTGACCCATTCGGGCTGTTCCAGAATATGATAGGTTGGTATGATGTGACCGTCCGCACGCTGACATTTGTCGGTCCGGAGGGAAATATAATCATCGCGATAGGTCTGGTGCTGTTGGAGCGTTTTCCAGGGCTTCATTGCTGCGCGGCTCCCAGATGACGGCCAAGAAAGGCCAAACGCGTGCGCATCAAATGCACCCGAAGTTTCTCGCCTGCGATACCGTGACGCTGCCCCGGATAGGTCATCAGTTCGAACGTCTTTCCCTGCTCCTGCAGCGCCGCCATGAGGCGCGTGGAGTTATCGAACGTCACATTGTCGTCTGCCATGCCATGAATGAGCAGCAATGGCGTGTCGAGGGCGCCAATATAGGGGAACACGCTGCTGGCTTCATAACCCTCAGGATTATCCTGCGGCCGGTCCATGTAGCGCTCGGTGTAGAAGGTGTCATACAGCGACCAGTCCGTCACAGGTGCCCCCGCCACCGCCGCGGCAAAGGTTCCCGGCGCCGCCTGCAGCACCGTCATCAGGGTCATGTAGCCGCCATAGGACCAGCCCTGAATGCCGATCCGGTCAGGGTCGACAAAGGGCTGCTGCTTCAGCCAGTCCACGCCGACCAGCTGGTCGCGCACTTCCGGGCCGCCGGTGCGGCGGTAGATGACATCCTCGAACCGCTTGCCGCGATGGGCTGACCCCCGATTGTCAATGCGGAAGACGATGTAGCCCTGGCGGGTGTAGTACTGGTCGCTCAGGCGCTCCCAGTCCCGGTCCACGGTCTGGACATGCGGTCCACCATAGACCTCCAGCAGGGCCGGGTAGCTCTTCGTCTCATCGAAATCTGGCGGCAGCTGGAGCGAATAGTACAGGGTCTGGCCGTCCTCGGCCTCAAGCGTGCCATAGCGCGGCACGGTATGGTCCTGCAGATAGGGACTGTAGGGATGGCTCTCGTCCAGCCGGTTCTCCTCGATCCAGGCCACGCGTTCGCCGTCTGCACGATAGAGACCGGTCTGGGGCGGCTGCTCCGGGCTGGATGACGTGCCGACATAGCTTTTTGCGTCCGGCGCCATGCTGATCGTCCAGGTCCGGCCAAGGGGTGTCACCCGCTCGGTCGGGGCATCCGGCCGGATCAGTGACTGTCGGTAGAGGTGGCGTTCCAGGACGGAATCCCGATAGCCGGTGAAATAGGCGTAGCCTGCCTCCGCATCGACGCCGACCATCGCGTCGACCTCCCATGCCCCGGATGTCACAGGGGTTAACTCGCCTGACTCCGGCGCGAGGCGGGCGAGGTGTCGAAACGCGCCGTCTCCAGCCTGATCGAGCTCCTGGCTGATCAGCAGGTCGCCAGTATCGAGCGCCCGGAAATCCTTGGACAGGTTGACCCAGGTCGAATGGGTTTCGATGTGGACCCGGCGGATCGTCCAGTCGGCTGTCGGGGCACGATGATAGCGGATCTCGGTCTGATCGCGATCGACCGTCTGGAACCACATGTCAGTGGTGGTCCAGTTGACCCGGGCGAGATAATCCTCAGGGCCGACCTCCGCCAGCTGCGTGACTGATCCCGTCTTGAGGTCCCGGACGAACAGGGTGACCACCGCATTGGGACGGCCCGCCCGCGGATAGCGCTGCTCGATTACGGTGACTTCATCGGCGGCGATGTCGAAACGCGGAATAATGTCGACCGGGCTCTCATCGACGCGGGTATAAGCGAGATAGCGGTCATCCGGGCTCCACCAATAGCCCGTATAGCGCGACATTTCCTCCTGCGCGACAAACTCCGCAGTGCCATAGCTGATGGCCTTGTCCGGCTCGGCGGCAGGTGTCAGGCGCGTCTCCTCACCGCTGACCAGATCGACAGCATAGACCGCCCCCTCCCGGATGAAGCTGGCATAAGTACCCTTCGGAGAGACCTTGGTGTCATATTCGAACGCGTCTGTGCGGGTCAGCTGGCGGGTCTGCACCGTCTCGCCATCAAGCTCAACGAGGTGGAGGTCGCCCGCGCTCGGCACCAGGATCTGGGAGGCGGTGCCCCAGTGATAGTCGACAATCCCGCTGCGGCCGGCAATCCGCTTGCGTTCCCGCAGAGCCTTTTCCTCCTCCGACAATTCGGTTCCGGGCGCATCGATCAGGTCGCTGTCGACCAGCCGGCTCGGCGCCCCGGTGGCCACATCGAACTGCCAGAGATCATAGCGCTGGGCATCGTCCTCGCGGGCCTTGAGGAAGGTGACCCGTCGGCCATCCGGCGAGAACTTCACGCCGTTTGGCGACGGACCCGACAGGCCAGGGCTGGCATAAAGACGTTCGAGGGGCAGCGGAATCTGATCGACCATGGGCGGTGCAACCTCCTGAGCCTGGAGTGAAGGGGTGAGGAGCAGGGCAAGCCAGCAGAGACGAGTGAGTGTATCACGCATTTCGGTCCTCTCTGACAAAGACAGGTCGTCTGCCTGCCCTTACAGGGGCTATTTGTCCAGACACCGAGCGCGGTGACTGCCGTGATGTCCTGTCTGTGCTTGATTTTCCCACGCAGTCGCGCAACTACCAAGCCAGCCCCAAAACCAGATCATTCAGGAGCAGCTGTCCATGGCCGGACCACAATATGTCTACCACATGCAGGGGGTCTCGAAGACCTATCCAGGCGGCAAAAAGGTATTTGAGAACATTCACCTTTCCTTTCTTCCCGATGCCAAGATCGGTGTGGTCGGTGCGAACGGTGCTGGAAAATCAACCCTCCTGCGCATCATGTCGGGCGTCGAGACCGACTTCAACGGTGAGGCGTGGGCCGCAGACGGGATCAGGGTTGGCTACCTGCCGCAGGAGCCGAAACTGGATCCGTCCCTGAGCGTCTTCGAGAACGTGGCCAGTCACTGCCCTGAAAAGAAACTGCTTGATCAGTTCAATGCCATCTCGATGAGGCTCGGCGAGGAGTATACCGACGAGCTGATGGAGGAAATGACGACGCTCCAGGAACAGGTCGACGCCGCCGATGCCTGGGACATTGATTCAAAAATTGAAATGGCCATGGAAGCCCTGCGGTGCCCCGATGATACCGCAGAGGTCAGTACGCTCTCGGGGGGCGAGATTCGACGGGTCGCAATTTGCCAGCTTCTCCTGTCCAAGCCCGACATGATCCTGATGGATGAACCGACAAACCATCTCGACGCCGAAACCGTCGCCTGGCTTCAGAACTACCTGATCAATTTCAAGGGCTGCGTTATTCTGGTGACCCATGACCGCTATTTCCTCGACGATATTACAAGTTGGATCCTCGAGCTCGACCGCGGGCAGGGGATACCCTATCAGGGCAACTATTCCGCCTGGCTGGAGCAAAAGGCCAAGCGGATGGAACAGGAAGCCCGGGAAGAAAAGGGACGTCAGCGCGCCCTGTCGCGAGAGCTGGAATGGGTTCGCTCCAGCCCGAAAGCCCGTCAGGCCAAGTCGAAAGCGCGTATACAATCCTATGAAGAAATGGCGTCACGGGCCGAGAAAGAAGCGGTGTCAAGCGCGACTATTCGCATTCCTCCGGGACCTCGGCTCGGCAATGTTGTCCTCGAAGCCGAGGACCTTCGCAAAGGCTTCGGCAATCACCTCCTGATCGAGGATCTTTCTTTCCGCCTTCCCCCCGGCGGCATTGTCGGCGTGATCGGGCCCAATGGCGCAGGCAAATCCACCCTGTTCAAAATGATCATGGGACGTGAGGACCCCGATTCCGGAACGCTGCGGATCGGTGACACCGTCCAGCTCGGCTATATCGACCAGAGCCGCGACTCCCTCAATGATAAGAACAATGTCTGGGAAGAGATTTCCGACGGTCTCGACGTCATCAAGCTCGGCAATATTGAAATGAATTCAAGGGCCTACGTCTCTGCTTTCAACTTCAAAAAATCTGATCAGCAAAAACCTGTCGGCAAATTGTCGGGCGGGGAACGCAACCGGGTCCACCTTGCAAAAATGTTGCGCACCGGCGGCAATTTGCTGCTGCTGGACGAACCCACCAATGATCTGGATGTGGAAACCCTGCAGGCACTCGAAGAAGGCCTTGAAAACTTCCCCGGGTGCGCGGTCGTGATCTCACACGATCGCTGGTTCCTCGACCGCATGGCCACCCATATTCTCGCTTTTGAGGGCGACAGCCATGTCGAGTGGTTCGAGGGCGATTTCAGCGCATACCTCGAAGACAAAAAACGCCGCCTCGGGCCTGACGCCGTGGAACCCAAACGGGTCAAGTTCAAGAAGTTTGCCCGAAGCTGATCAGGGGTATAGCGTGTGGGCAGACGGAGGATAAACCATGCTCAGATGGGGAATCGGACTGCTTCTGGCTGGAAGTCTGGTGGCCTGCAATGAGGTCCCCAAGCGGTCCGCGGAAGACATGACAGCGCTCAGCCAGACCGGGGCCAGCTATATCGCCCCGTCGACCCTCGCCGCCCCGCTGCCAGATCTGGCCGTCGCCTTGCGAAATGGCGACACCACGTCTGAAAACCTGACTCAGGCCTATCTGGACCGGATCACCGACATCGACCGAGTCGGCCCGACCCTTCGTTCCGTCCTTTCTGTGAACCCAGATGCGCTGGATCAGGCCCGGGCCAGCGATGACCGACGCGCCAGTGGCGCAACGCTTGGCCCTCTGGACGGCCTGCCTATCCTGATCAAAGACAATATTGAAACCCTCGATCCGATGGCCACCACAGCTGGCGCCCTGGCCCTGAAGGACAATGTCACCCGCCGGGACAGTCCCCTTGTCGCGGGCCTGCGCGGGCAGGGCGCCGTCATTCTGGGAAAGACAAATCTGAGCGAGTGGGCGAATTTCCGCTCGAATGATTCCGTCAGCGGATGGTCTGCCCTCGGGGGTCAGGTGCGCAACCCGCACATCCTTGACCGGTCTCCCTGCGGGTCAAGCTCGGGCACCGGCGCTGCCATCGCCGCCGCTCTTGCCGCCGGAGGCGTTGGCACAGAGACAAACGGATCGATTATCTGCCCTTCAAATGTCAATGGCATCGTCGGCTTCAAGCCGACCGTCGGCCTGATCCCAACCACGCTGATCGTTCCCATATCCGCCAGCCAGGACACAGCCGGGCCGATGACCCGCTCAGTTGAAGGCGCGGCCATGATGCTGAATGCCATGGCGGCGTCACAGGGGACCGACTTTACAGCCAAGCTCGCCCCCGGCGCCCTATCCGGCAAAACCGTTGGCGTCCTGCGCTTTGCACAGGGCTCCAATGCCGACATCATCGAGCGCTTTGAGGCCGCGCTGGCGGATCTGGAAGCCGCCGGGGCCCGGCTGGTCGAGGTTGCAGATTTCGCGCCCGCAACCGAGGATTTTGGCCAGAAGGCGCTGACCGTTCTTCTCCATGAATTCAAGGCGGGCCTGAACACCTATCTCAGCGGCGCCGCCAATCGTGTCCCCGTAAGCAGCCTGAACGAGCTGATCAGCTTCAACCGCACTCATGCGAAGGACGAGCTGGTGCTGTTCGGTCAGGATCTGTTCGAGGCCGCCGATGCCAAGGGTGACCTGACAGATTCCGCTTATCTCGACGCCAGTCGCGCGATACGGGCTGCCACCCGCCAGCGTGGCCTCGATGCCCTGCTCGCGGAGGCCGGCGCCGATGTTCTGGTCGCCCCCTCGGGCCCCCTGGCGCCACCTGTTGATGCCGTGAATGGCGATATCTGGCCCGACTGGGCTGGCGCCGGCTCTCTGGCGGCCATTGCGGGCTATCCGCACCTGACCGTCCCCATGGGGCATGTGCGCGGTGTGCCCATCGGTCTGTCCTTTATCGGGTCGCAGGATCGCGATGCCGATGTTCTCGCCTACGGCTATGCTTATGAACAGGCGACCCGGCACCTGCGGACGCCGTCCTATCTGCCCAGCGCAGAGGCCTATCCGGAAACAGGGTCGGCCATGAACGGTCTGATGTCAGACTAGGCAGGTGATCGCCGGGTCCCGGCCGGGCTGACCTCAGCCTGGCGCCGCCGCAGGCGCGGCGCGACCGCTGCCAGAATAAGGCTGGCGCCCAGACACCACACCGACATCCAGACCAGTTGCTGACCAAGACCGATGCCAAGGTCAATCAGAAGACCCGTCAGACCAGGACCCAGCGCGGTTGAAAACACCATGGCGGAAACGATGAGTGATCGGATCGCGCCGAGGTGCAGCAGGCCATACACTTCTGGCCACAACGCGCCGAGCAGGGTCGAGGTGAACCCATAGGACACCCCCATCAGGACCATAAAGACGTAGACCCCCCAGACCGGGGTCAGCAGCCCCGCCGTCACAGTGGCCAGCGCCAGCGGCAGCAAGAAGACGGGCAGAAGGCGCAGGGCGCCCAGCCGGTCAATCAGGTGACCACAGAGCAGAGCGAACCCGACGGTCGTGACCGCCATGGCGGGAAACGCGGCGGCAAAGGCCATCGGGTCATAGCCCCGCTGTTCGATAAAGTAATCCTGATGGAAAAACACCGTGGTGCCGATGAAGGGCGGGGCGAGGACCCCCATCAGGAGCAGGTAGAAGGCTGGGTCCCGCAGAACCGCACCGACGGTCCAATCCCGCGCTGTGCGCGGGCCCGCCAGAGCGGAGTCGGAGTCACCCGGTATACGCTCGATCCGCCAGAGTAGAAGAATGGCTGGCAAGGCAACGATCAGGATCAGAGCCGCCCCGATGATCCAACCGGCCTGCCAGCCCCAGACCGCCGCGACGACCGCAAAACTCAGCGGAAAGATCGCTTCACCAGCCTGATGGCCGGGAACCACCAGCGATGTTGCCCGTCCGCGCCCCGCCACAAACCAGCGATTGATTTCTGTCAGGGCCGTATGGGTCATCATACCCTGGCCGAAAAGACGCAGAAGATAGATCGCCAGCATCATCATGAGCAGGTTTGGTGACAGGGCCATAAGCAGGCAGGAGGCGGCAAGCGCCGGCAAAACAAGGCCCGCAACTGTCCGGCCTGACCACACATCAAGGATCCGGCCCAGCCAGGGCAGGGTCGCGGCGCTGGCCAGGGTCGCCATCATGTAAATCACGCCGAACTGGCCATCACTGAGGCTAAAGCGGGCCCGCAATTCTTCCCCGGACAGGCCGATAAAAAAGGTCTGTCCAAAAGAAGAGAACAAGGTCAGCAGAAAGCCGCCCGCAATCCAGCGGGCATTGGCCCTCAGAAACGTCCCCATCATATCTCCCCAGCGGGATGGCGCAGCCGTCGTATGAGACCCGCCGACAGGCGTGCCCCAAGCTCCGGACCTTCGACGGGATAGAGGTAAGGCTCAATCAGTTCCAGCTCCATTAGGAGAAGAGACCCGTCCTCGTCGCGCAGCATGTCCACCCGGGCGTAGAGCGGTGGATCTCTGAGCGCCGCATGCACCTGTTCCGCGGCCGCCAGATCGGCGGGGTCCGGGATGAGCGCAGTCTCCACGCCGCCATAGCTGGACTGGATGCGATAGTCCCCATCAGCCGCCTGTTTCAGCAGCGCATGGCTGAACAGGCCATCAATGAAAATAAAGCTGAGTTCACCCTCCGACTGGATGCGGGGGAGAAAGGGCTGGACCATCATGGGCTCGGTCATGTCCGGGACGGGCTGCCCTTTTTGCAGGCGGTGCTGCCCTCCGGCACCGGCGCCGATCTGGCGCTTGAACACCAGATCGTCCCCCAGATCCTCAAAAGCGCGGGCGACATCGGCGTCAGTGACCTGATCGAGCCAGAGGGTCGGGATCAGGCGGGCGCCGCGGGTTTCAAGCGTCTTAAGATAGGATTTGTGACTGTTCCAGGCGACCAGCCCGGCCGGATTGTACAGGCGCGTTTGGCCTTCGATCCGGCGAAGGGCCTCGAGGAAGGCCGAGGGCCGATCCATATAATCCCAGCAGGTCCCGATCAGGACCGCGGCATAGCCAGACCAGTCCGCCTGAGGATCGGCCCAGTCAATGTCCTCAACCTCCAGACCGTCTGCCGCAAAAGCTGGCCGCAGGGCGGCCATCATGCGGTCATGCTCAAACGCGTCAGACCGTCGAACCGGGGATCCGGGCAGCGTGGCCTGCGAGGCGAGATAGGCAATTCGCGTCATCATATTGCCCGTAATGCGCTGTCCGACTTGCGTCCAGTAGGGTGGTCTGGCACAGGCAGGGCGATCACAGGACACACAGGGGGAGAGCCCGCATGACCCAAGCTCAATTTGACGTTGTCGGGATCGGTAACGCGATCGTGGATGTCATTTCCCGAACAGAGGACAGCTTTCTGGACACCTGGAAGATCAGCAAGAATGCCATGAACCTGATCGAGGCTGACCGGGCGGATGCGCTGACCCGGGCCTCTGTGTCGCCTCTTGAAACCTCAGGGGGGTCGGGCGCGAATACGGTGGTTGGCCTGGCCAGTCTTGGCGGTCGCGGGGCCTATATCGGCAAGGTGGCCGATGATCGCCTCGGTGGCGTGTTCCGGGACGATATGGCCCGGGTTGGCGTGCCCTTCACAACCCCACCGCTTCTCAATGGAACAGCGACAGCGCGTTCCATTATCTTCGTGACCCCGGATGGGGCCCGCAGCATGAACACCTTTCTGGGGGCCTCTGTGGAGTTTTCACCTTCTGATGTCGACACCCACACCGTGACGGCCGGAGCGATCCTGTATCTCGAAGGCTATTTGTTCGATCGTGATGCGGCGAAGGCCGCGTTCGTGCACGCCGCCGAGATTGCCCACAAGGCGGGACGCAAAGTCGCCCTGACCCTGTCAGACGGGTTCTGCGTTGACCGCCATCGCGACAGTTTCCGCCAGCTGGTTCGCCATCAGGTGGACCTGCTCTTCGCCAATGAGGAAGAATTGCTCTCGCTGTATGACACCCGTGACTTCGATACCGCACTGGACCGCCTGCGCGCCGACACCGCGATTGCCGCCGTCACCCGCGGGGAAAAGGGGTCTGTCGTGATCGGTGAGGGCGACCCGGTCGCGGTGCCCGCCGTCCCGGTGGCAGACGTCGTGGACACAACGGGGGCCGGGGATCAGTACGCGGCTGGTTTCCTGTTTGGCATTGCCAATGGTTATACCCTCGCCAATTGCGCCCAGCTCGGCCACATCGCCGCCGCCGAGGTGATCAGCCATTACGGGCCGCGTCCGGAAACCTCGCTGCGCGAGCTCGCCCGCGCCGCAGGCTTCGACCTCTAGGCCAGAAGCGCCTCGGCAAAATCGAGGCGATCATGACCGAAAAACAGCGCATCGCCGACAAAGAAGCTCGGTGACCCAAACACGCCGCGTTCGACCGCCTCTTCCGTATTCGTGCGCAAGGCGTCCCGGTTGGCCGGAGCCTCGGCCAGGGCCTGGATCTCCGAGGGGTCAAATCCGTGGTCAGACAGGCCCCTGGACAGCTCCTCGGGATCCGCCGGATTGATCGGGCTCTGCCGCGCCCAGCACAGATCAAAACAGGCATCCATGAAGGCCCGCTGGCGGTCAGGGTCGTCGGCGAGACCGATCGTTGCCCGCGTCAGGCCACGGGTGTTCATGGGGAAATGGGGATTCATGGTCAGGCGAATGCCGTAACGCCGGGTACACCGCGCCAGATCCTGGCCCATATAGGCTGCCTTAGCGGCCACCGTGCCGGGGGGGCGGTTGCCGGTGGCCTGCATGACACCCCCTAGGAACATCGGCCGCACGATCAGCCGCGCGCCGGTGCGTTCGATCACGTCTTTCACCGCCGCATTGGCGACATGGGAGTAAGGGCTGACATAGTCGAAAAAGAATTCCAGTTCATTGGCCATGGCAGGCTCCGTTTTCTGTCAAAATGTTTCCATCCACGGACGCAGATCCAGCTCCTGCGTCCAGGCGGACCTGTGCTGGACGTGCAGCTGCCAGTAAGCCTCTGCTATGGCGTTGGGATCCAGAATGCCGTCATCGGCTTTGAGTTTATAGCGCTCGGGGAAATTGGCGGCGATCCACGCCGTGTCGATGGCCCCGTCAATGATCGTGTGCGCCACATGAATGCCAAGAGGCCCAAGTTCCCTGGCCATGGACTGGGCGGTCGCCCGGAGTGCAAATTTAGCTGCCGCAAAGGCTGAAAATCCCTTTCCGCCGCGCAAAGACGCTGTCGCCCCGGTAAAAATAATCGTGCCCTCACCACGTGGGACCATATGGCGTGCCGCTTCCCGTCCCGCCAGGAAACCGGCAAAGGCCGCCATCTCCCAAACCTTGCGATAGACCCGCGATGTTGTGTCGAGGATTGGGAAGTATACATTGCCGCCGACATTGAACACCACCACGCCGAGCGGGCCAATTTCGGTCTCGATCCGGTCGAACAGGGCGGTGGTCTGGTCTTCATCCCGGGCATCTACCCCAAGGCCTGTTGCCCGGCCGCCCGCAGTCTCAATCTCCTGCACCAGAGGCGCGACAGCATCCGCCGTGCGCCGGGTGCAGACCGTATGGAAGCCCTCACGGGCAAACCGGCGGGCAATCGCACCCCCTGTCGCATCGCCAGCCCCGATGACCAGAGCGGTCTTCTGCATGCCTGTCCCTCCTGATTTTGTCTGTTCTTATTTGGAACTTTGCGCAAATCACCCTAGGCTGCAAGGATGAAGTGGACAGATCTGGATGAGAATTGGTGCCCCGTCGCCCGGACCCTGTCGGTGGTCGGCGACCGCTGGACCCTGCTGATCCTGCGGGACTGCTTTCTGGGAAAGAGCCGCTTCGGAGAATTTGCGGCCAGCACGGGGGCCACTCGGCATATCGTCGCCAGCCGCCTGAAAAGACTGGTCGATGCGGGGATCCTGACCAAAGTCGCTTATTCGCGCCGCCCGGCCCGGTTTGACTATCAGCTCACAGACAAAGGGCGCGAACTGTCACCGGCACTGGGTGTCTTCCGGGACTGGGGCAAGGCGCACCTGCCCGTACGACGACGGGCCCTGTCCTAGTCTGGGGCCCCGGTATCGTCAGGGCCGTCCTGCAGAAGGCCGCTGCGCCGCAACAGCGCGTCCATGGCACTGGCCTCATCATAGGACAAGTCTGGAACAAACCGCAGGGCCGGTGTGAACTTCATGTCGATCTCCCGGCCCAGACGCCCGCGCAGGAATTTCGAAGCCCGGTTTAATCCCCTCGCCACGGCCTCGATACGGCCCGGGTCGGTATCGCCCAGCGGAGAACAGAAAATGGTCGCGTGGCGCAGGTCCGGCGAGCAGCGGACCTCGCCCACCGTCACGGTCACGCCCTGAAGATCGGGATCGTGCAGGTCTTCCCGGCTGAGAATATCAACCAGTGCATGGCGCACCAGTTCCCCGGCCCGCAACTGCCGCTGGCTTGGCTCCTGTGCGCTGTTATGGCCACGTTTCCGGCTCATCGTGCCGGGTCCTTTGCCTTGAGCTGCGCTCGGAAGGCGGCACAGGCCGCCCTGTCCTGTCCGAACCACCGGTCCGGGATGAGAAGCGGATCAGCCCCCTCGAAAGACACCAGGACATATTTCGGCGCCTCCTTCACCTCCCGCAGGGCCGACCAGCCGAGCGTCTGGATGATCGCCCCGCGGTCCACCTGCAGGCCGCGCACGTCCAGCCGCAGCGTGACCGTCCCCGTCTCGCTCGCCCGTCCGGGTTTGTGACGATAAGACCAGCGCATGAAAATCAGGTACCAGACGATTCCGGCCAGCCCAGCAAAAAGCGCCGACACCAGGGTCAGCCAGACAGCGTCAAGGCCAAGGCGCCGGAAGCTTTCAGCGCCAAGCAGGGCCATGCCGGCAGATATGACGGGCGCCGTGACCCCCGCATAATATGTCGTGGTTGGACCGATCGTACCGGAACGGGTTGCCCCGGTCAGCCGGCGCAACTCTCCGGCATTGAGCTGGCCGCAGACCGTAGGATGAGCTGTGAGTGCGTCCGTCATACGGGTCAGACCCCGCCTCTTTCCATTTCAAGCCTGCGCCGGGGCGCCCCTAGTCAAGCGAGCGCGCAATCATTTCGATTTCGAAACATTCGATCCGGTCACCGACGCGAATATCATCATATTTCTCGAACGCCATGCCGCACTCCATGCCGTTGGTCACCTCAGCAACCTCGTCCTTGAAGCGCTTCAGGGTCTTGAGGTTGCCCTCGTGAATGACAACATCTTCGCGCAGCAGGCGGACGCCGCAGCCCCGCTTAACCACACCCTCGGTCACCTTACACCCGGCCACCTTGCCGACTTTGGTAATGTTGAAGACTTCCAGAATATCCGCATAGCCAATGAAGGTTTCGCGTTTCTCTGGCGCCAGCATGCCCGACAGGCTGGCCTTCACATCATCGATCAGCTCGTAAATGATGGAATAGTAGCGGATCTCCACGCCCTCGCGGTCGGCGAGTTCCCGGGCCTGCTTGTTGGCTCGGACATTAAAGGCGAAGACCGGCGCTCCGGAAGACTGGGCGAGCAGAATGTCGCTTTCCGATATCCCGCCGGCGGCACCATAGACGACAGTAGCCCGGACCTCGTCTGTGGCAAGCTTGTCCAGAGACTGACTGATGGCCTCAACCGAGCCCTGCACGTCCCCTTTGAGGACGATGGGCAGATCCTGAAGGTTGCTGGCGCCATCCTTGAGGCTGGTCATGAACTGCTCAAGGGAGGTACGCTGCGAAGTCACGCCCTGCGTCTGGCGCTTCATCCGCTGGCGGTATTCCGTGATCTCCCGGGCCCGGGCTTCGGAGTCCACCACATTGATCGAGTCCCCCGGCTCCGGAGTGCCATCAAGGCCAAGGATCTCAGCTGGTGTCGAGGGCAGGGCCTCTTTCATCTGCTGATTCCGCTCATTCACCAGCGCCCGCACCTTACCCCAGTGGGCGCCGGCCACAACAATGTCGCCCCGCTTGAGCGTACCGCGTTTCACCAGAACGGTGGCCACGGGTCCGCGGCCCTTATCGAGCTGGGACTCCACGACAATCCCATCGGCATACCGGTCCGGATTGGCCTTAAGGTCAAGCAGCTCGGCCTGCAAGGTGATGGCTTCGGTCAGCTCATCAAGTCCCTTGCCCTTCAGCGCCGAGACTTCTACGGCCTGCACTTCGCCCCCCATGGCCTCCACCTGGACATCATGCTGGAGCAGGTCGGTCAGCACTTTGTTCGGATCGGCCTCGGGCAAATCAATCTTGTTCACCGCAACAATCATGGGGACGCCGGCGGCCTTGGCATGGCTGATCGCTTCAATGGTCTGAGGCATCACGGAGTCGTTTGCCGCCACAACGAGGACCACAATGTCGGTCACGTTGGCCCCGCGCGCCCGCATGGCGGAGAACGCGGCGTGGCCGGGTGTATCGAGGAAGCTGATCTTGTCTCCTGACTTCAGCTGAACCTGATAGGCCCCGATGTGCTGGGTGATGCCGCCCGCCTCACCGGACACCACGTCGGTTGATCGCAGCGCATCAAGAAGGGAGGTCTTGCCATGATCAACATGGCCCATAATGGTGACAATCGGCGGACGCCCCACCATGTCCTCGGGCCTGTCGTCTTCACCGTCGAGACCAATCTCAACATCCGCCTCTGACACCCGTTTCACCGTATGCCCGAATTCGGCGGCGATCAGTTCGGCCGTATCGGCGTCGACAATATCGTTGGCCCGCATCATCTCGCCCTGGCCCATCATAAATTTGACCACAGCCGCCACACGCTCATTCATCCGACCGGCCAGGTCCTGGAGCGTGATCGTTTCCGGAAGCGTGACCTCAATCGACACTTTCTCGGTCTGTTCAGACCCTGTCCGGCGTTCCCGCTCGCGCTCCCGCGCCCGGCGAACAGAGGCCAGCGACCGCTGCCGGTCACCATCATCCCCCAGCGCCGACGCGATGGTCAGCTTGCCGCGGCGACGTTTGTCACTATCCCCGCGTGACCGGCCGCCGCTGCTGTCCTGACGAGGGCGCTCTTCCCGCGTTTTCCCCCGCTTCACACGGCCCCCGGCACTGCTGGCCGCGGCCTCAATATCTGCCTGATCCGGAACCTTTGGAGCGTCGGCGCGGCCGGTGGCACTCCGCTTCGATGACGCCGATTTTTCGGCCCTGCGGGCCTCCTCTTCCGCTTTCAGACGCGCGGCTTCTTCCTCTTTGCGCCGGACCTCTGCGGCTTCGCGTTCCTTGTCCGCCTGAACCTTTTTTTCCTGCTCGTCCCGCAACCGGTCGGTGCGGGCTTGTTGTTTCTCTGTCTCCGCCTTGCGTTTTTCTTCCGCCGCCCGGCGCTGCAGAAGGACTTTCTGGCGGGCGATCAGCTCTTCTTCCGTGATCCCAAGCTTGGCCGCGGCCGCTGCCAGCTTTGACACCGGCTTGCCTGCGGCAGCGGCTTTCGCAGCCGCACCGCTGCCGGACTTGGGCGCAGGCGCGCCGACGGTCCGGCGTTTCTTGGTTTCCACGACAACCTGCTTCGACCGGCCATGGCTGAAGGTCTGCTTCACCGTGCCGGAGCTGCCGGTGCGGGACACTGTCAGAGGCTTTCGACCGCCCGGTTTGCCTGTATCTTTCGTATCGCTCATGCGTATCCTGATTCCAACTCTTGTCTCGCCGCCGGTTAACCCAACGCTTTA